>NZ_ARPN01000108.1:0-77432 GCF_054966645.1 Pseudoalteromonas sp. SANK 73390 | reverse complement strand
AGTCGGCGCTGTCATTACTGCAAGGTTAAGCGTGGTATGTAGTTGTTACGAGTAACAAAAGCCCTTCATATGAAGGGCTTTTGTTATTTTAGGTTCTGAAATTTATTAAATTTCAATTTGTTATGCAAGTATAAAAATAAAAATAAAAATAAATATAAAAAAAGCTAAAGGTTTCTGTTATACAGCCGATTTATAACATGAGGCAATCCGTTTGCTATCAGAAATGTGGCAGGTTACCAATTAATTGCATTCATTCGGGCGTTTGCAATTTTAGAGTTTAAGTTTGGTAACTAGGCACTGAATTCAATGACAGGAGGCTATAATGGCTTTATATGTAAATACAAATGTTTCGAGCTTAAATGCTCAAAGACAACTATCAAAATCAGGTAATACGCTAGACACAGCTTTCCAACGCTTATCGTCTGGCTTACGTATCAACAGTGCTAAAGATGATGCCGCAGGCATGCAGATCACCAGTCGTCTTACAGGACAAATCAATGGTTTAACACAAGGGAATCGAAATGCGAATGACGGTATTTCATTGGCGCAAACAGCAGAAGGCGCGCTAGATGAAATGACCAGTATGTTCCAACGTGTTCGTACTTTGGCATCACAAGCGGCAAATGGTTCAAATACTGATTCAGATAGGGCTGCACTGCAGCTGGAAATGCGCCAGCTTGGTGAAGAAATGAACCGTATTTCAGCAGATACCACATTTGGTGGTACCAACTTACTAGATGGTACATATAGTGCAGAGTTTCAAGTCGGTGCTGATGCAAGCCAAGTTATTAGTTTAACAATGACCTCAATCGCCTCATTTGATGGCTCAACAGTCAGTGTTGCTAGTTTTACGGTGAGTGACTTGGCGGCTGCAGCATCAGATATTACTGGTACTGGCGAGGGTGCCTCGGTTGCGTTTGCTAATGTGAGTAGTCTATCGTTCACTTCGGTAGATAAAGCACAGTCTTTGCTAGGTGCGGTAGATGCGATGATAGGGGCGATAGATGCCAAACGTGCGGAGTTAGGTGCTAAACAAAACCGTTTCTCATCAACTATTCGTAATCAGACTAATGTTATTGAGAATGTATCTGCAGCACGTTCACGTATTCAAGATGCGGACTTCGCGGTAGAAACGGCGCAGCTAACTAAAGCGCAGATCTTGCAACAAGCAAGTTCATCAATACTGAGTCAAGCAAATCAGCGTCCGCAAACGGCTCTATCATTGCTTGGGTAGGTATAAAAAGTTAAGCATGCTATTATATTATATGGGGAGGTTGCTTAAAATTGGGTTTATTTTAAGCTGCTTTCTCATATCAACATATAGTTAGGAGAGAATTATGTCTTCTAGTATAGGCTCTCAAGAGCCGAGAATTTTTGAGCAAAATAGTGGTTATTTAACAGATACAAAGGTATCCGGACAAAAAACATTAGATTCGTCAGGTGACAAGTTAAAAATAGGTAATGATTCTTCAGAACCTGCCGATAACTTGTTAAGCAAAGAAGTAGAATTGGCAGATAGTGTCACCAAAAGTGATTATGCTTCAATGCTAGATAGTTTTACCAAGTTATTTGATGGTGTTGAATCATCCTTGCAATTGCGTTCTAGATCACTTGAGTTTTCTGTTACAGAACATGAAGGCCAGACGGTTGTTAGGGTCATTGATAAGGATAACAAGGATGTAATTCGTCAAATTCCATCCGAAGAGTTTATTAAAATGTCTCAGCGAATAGATACATTATCAGATGAGATGAATAAGACTCGCGGTTTATTGCTTGATAAACAAGCGTGAATTGGTGATTAATTCATAATTTAAGTGTGAACTAGTTTTTTAAAGGGGGTTGTAATGGCGACAATAACGTCAGCTGGTGTTGGGTCTGGCTTGGATTTGGAGGGTATAATTGCAGCAACTCTCGACGCCGAAAATGCCCCAAAAGTGGCTCGCTTTGACAAGCAAGAGAATACTTTAAAAGTTCAGTTAAGCGCTTTGGGTCAGATGAAGTCAGATTTAAGTACATTTGAGTCTACCCTAGATGTACTTAAAGATATATCTAACTTTAATAAAAGAACATCGACTGTTACGCAACCAACTGGAGCCGACATTATTTCTGTCTCTTCACAAAGTACGGCAACAGAAGGGTCTTTCAATGTGGCTGTCAAACAATTGGCGCAAGGAAGTCGAGCAGTCCAATCAGATGCCAATGCTTATGGTGCTACGACAGATGTAGTGACTGCCTCTGGGGGCACTTTAACATTTGCTGCGGGTGGCAAAACTTTTGATATTACCTTGGATGCAGGTGCTACATTAGCAGATCTGAGAACTGCTATAAATGAGAGTTCCGATAACTTCGGAGTTTCTGCTAACATAATAAACACGGGCGATAAGTCTAAGCTAGTCTTAACGTCATCAGAAACTGGAGAAGGTAACGACCTTTCGGTGACTAACAATACTGCAGAGCTTGATCGAGTATCAACTACCGCCAATGGTGGTATCGAGGGCAGCGGTGGGTTAGCAATTGATCCAGTAAATGATGCTGCACAGGATGCTATTATCGAGATCGACGGTATTGAGGTCAAAAGCAGTTCTAATACGTTTGAAAATGCAATCCAAGACTCAACCATTACTGTGCTTAACAAAAGTCCTCAAGACCCAAATGATGCAACTAACCTTTTGACTGCAAAGCTAGATGTTGCAACTGATACTGAATTTGTGAAAGAAACGTTGAATAAGTTTGTAGAAAGTTACAATGCACTCATTTCTACTCTTAATACTATGGTTGATGCAAAAACTATGGATGCTCCAGCTCGTGGCCTTAGAGACTCACTTGTCAACAAAATGGGTGGTTTAGTTTCAGGTGCGGGTAATTTGCAAACACTTTATGACGCAGGTTTTAGCCTAGAAAAAGAAAGTAAATTATCCATTAAAACGTCTGGGGTTAATACACTTGAGGAAGTATTGAAAGAATCTTATGATGATATTGGCAAGCTTTTTGCAGGTAGTGGTAACATTGCTGAAACATTAAGTGATACTGTAGACATATATCTAAAATCGGGCGGTCTAATCTCAACTCAGAAAGATTCTTTGGAGAGAGAACAACGAGACTTGGTTGATGATCGTGATAACCACGCATATCGTATGGAACTTTACGAAAGTAGGTTGCGTGAAAAGTACGCATCTTTAGACGTTTTGGTTGCCGGTTTAAGAAGTCAGGGTAATGCAATTTCAGCATCACTTAGTAATTTACCTGGATTTGTACAAAAGAAATAAGGCTTTATTATGGCTAGTTTAATATCAAAAGCGTACCAAAAAGAAAGTGTCAAATCACGCTTGGCTGGTGCTGACTCTTATATGATTATTCAAATGCTTATGCAAGGTGCTCTGGAAAGAATAGCCAGAGGAAAAGGCTGTATCGAGCGTAACGATCTAGCAGGAAAAGCTGAGCATTTATCTAAGGCTTCGGCAATTATTTTAGCTTTGATGGAGTCTTTAGATCATTCAGAAGGGCAAGATGTGACTCAAAATTTGAGTAGTTTATATGAGTATATGAATGCGCGTATAACTGATGCTAGTATTGAGAAGTCTGTTGAACCATTAGATGAAGTAATGACTCTTTTAAGAGAGATAAAAGGTGCGTGGGATGCTATCCCAAGAGAGGATGTAGATAAGGCTCTAGCGATGCAAATGGAAAGGGGATAAGGTTTGCAGCAAGAAGGTAGCTTTTCAAAATTGATAGAGCAAATTGTAAAAAGCGGAGAAAGTATACAGGCTTATATCGAATGCTTTGATGACGATGATAATGTAATAGAAAAAATCGTTTTAGAATCGAGTAATCGTAATCAGTTGATTCAGAGCTTAATTGATATGCGAGAACTAGACGAAGATCAAAATCAACAAAAGAAAGCTATTCTCGAACAGGTAAGTGAGCAAGATAAATACCTAATTACTTTTTTTCTAGATAAAAAAGTTGAAGTGAAAAATGCATTGTTAGACTTACGAAGTAACACAAAAAGAGCGAGCGTCTATAAGACCACCTGAACAGAATCTTTTGAGAGAAATAATGTCAACTGAACTAGAATCCATCCTCAAGCTTGCAGAAGAGCAAATAGCCAAGCTATCACATAAGCAGACTTTAGAAAAAGAATTAGAAAAGTCGATGCCACTTGTTTTTGAAAAAAATATATTAGCATTCTCAGAGTACTTACCTGAAATAGCTAACACATTTAGGCACTATAAACCTGCAAACCTAAATTTAATATGCAGTGAATCAGGGCATCTAAACATAATTGATCCTATCACGAATAGCACTTTATACAATGATAATCCACCAGAGCAATGTTCCCAACAAGTTGAGAGGTTAATTGAATCTCCTCGGTTTAGCTCACTTAACTTTAACACTTCAGAAGATGTTACTAACACATTTATTCATACGAAGTATTTAAAAATAATGTACCAGGAATTGCTTGAAGCACGGAAACAGCTTGATCCTTTAACAAAGCTACCTGAGCATATTGGCTCTAGTATCATCTTTGGTGTTGGATTAGGTTATCACATAGAAGAGTTAATAAATAAAGTTACTATTGACCATATCTATTTATGTGAGCCGAATAAAGACTTTTTCTTCGCGAGTTTATTTGTATGTAATTGGGAGCGAATTTTAAGAAAAATTGATGAGCGAGATGGCGTTATTGTTTTAAATGTCGGTGTAAGCTTTGAAGATTTTAGTAATGACTTTATAAATGAAATGAAACATCGCGGCGCTTTCAACTCAGTATCAGCATTGTTATATCAACATTATCCATCAAAGGAACTTAATACTTTAATTACCAAATTTCAGCATGATTTTCATATGGTTGCAATTGGCTGGGGCTTTTTTGACGATGGAGTGATAAGCATCGCTCACGATTATCATAATGCAATGGCTAAACTGCCGACATTGAAAAAAAACAGCACATTACCTAGAAAGTATCGCAGCATTCCAGCATTTATTGTAGGTAATGGACCATCTTTGGATTTGGCGATAGAGACAATCAAGTCTCAAAAGGAAAAAGTGGTTGTTTTTAGTTGTGGTTCCGCGATATCTACTTTAATAAAGCATGGCATTATACCTGATTTTCATGTCGCTCTAGAACGAACGAAGTTCACGTATGATTATTACAATGAATTTGTAGAAAAAGATATTTTAGACCAAGTTGCTTTTTTGACGGTCAATGTTATGCATCCTGATTGTAGTAAATTATTCGGCTGGACAGGAATTGGTTTTAAAGCAGCTGAACCAGGCACAACCATTTCTTCAGAGTTTATTGATAAATATTCTAACTATGAACAACTTACTTTTTGTAACCCATTAGTTGCGAATTTGGCATCAGCGTTTGCTTGCTACATCGGGTTTGAAGATATTTATTTAATGGGAGTAGATGGTGGTTATAAAGATCCAAAATATCATCACTCGAAAGATAGTAAATATTTTAATGCTGACGGTACCGAGAAAAAGAGAATTGCTGATCTTATCACCGCCGGTGAGATAGAAGTTGCGGGTAATTTTTGTGATAAGGTTTTAACTACAGGGTTTTTCAATGTTGGCAACTCACAGCTAGGGCATTTGTTTGGTCGTTTTAAGAAGACTGTTAGTACATTTAATTGCTCTGATGGAGCAAAGATTGAAAATACAATACCTTTAAAAATTGAAGATATGCTTTTGGCTACTAACTTACCAAACAAGCATGATGTTATTGATTATATAAAACAAGAATCTTTTATTGATAGGCAAATCGACGAAACTGAGTATGAAAAATGGTTAGCAATAGATGAGTTTAATAACGTCTGTGATGGCTTAATTGAATTTGTAGATAAAGAGTTCACTACAAGAAGTGAAATTGCAACAGCATTAAAGTTGCAGGTTCGCTTTTTATATTCTTATGGTCGCACTAGGTATCGCCATATTTATTTTCTATTGGATGGCTCTTTAACATACGTACATTCTATATTTAGAATGATGCTTTATGGTTTTGCTAGTGAGGAAGAAACAGTATTGCTGTTGAACCGTACCTTTAGAGTATTGATTCAGTATTTGACTGATGCTAAATCGCTTTATGCTGGTGTGCTGGATGCACAGGATGAGCAAGAAAGTTATCTTATGGACCTGTTAAAAGATGACTGATAGTAAAGCGCTCACTGATCAAACACAGAGCTGGTATGATACCTCTTATAGTAGCGCTGGTTTTCAAGCCCAACGGTTATATCCAAACGAGGAGTTGCTTCGATTTTTTGGAAGGCACTTTTTTAATTCAACTAATCATTCGGACCGTAAACATATTCGTGTTTTAGAGCTTGGTTGTGGGTCTGGAGCAAACTTGTGGATGTTATCGCGAGAGGGGTTTGATAGTTACGGGATTGACCTTTCTGGAGAAGCTATTAATCTTGCAAGTAAGATGCTTAGTCATTGGAAAACCTCAGCTACTTTAGTACAAGGTAGCTTTGAAAGCCTACCATTTGAAGATGAATTTTTTGATGTTATTGTAGATGTTTTTTCAACCAACTGCTTGATCGAATCGCAATTTAAGCGCTGTCTTGATGAGGTTGCGCGTTGTTTAAAAGTTGGAGGGTTATTTTTTTCATATACTCCTTCAGTAAATAGTGACGCTTTTATAGACCATAGAGGAGCTGCTTTGTTAGATGATTGGACGCTCGATAGTATTGTAAGAGATGGTTCTCCTTTTTTAGGACAGCAGTATCCATTTAGATTTTGTTCCCTTGAACAATATAAACAACTTTTGAAGCATGTAAGCATTACTACTGATTATTGTGAGCAAGTTGGGAGAACATATAATTTAGGGAAAGAATATTTTGAATTCTTAGTTGTCTCAGGTTTTAAACATGGACTCGCGTAATGATTTTAATAGTATCTGCCGTATACTTGATCAGCATGGGCTTAAAGGCACTGTAAATAACGATAGCTTTATAGTATCTGCTCATGAAATATTAAGCACTTCAGATATAGACTATATGCCTTGGATGGTTGAGTATCAAACAGAGTACCTAAACTTTTCTGGAAATGAGGCAAATAACTACACTATTGTACTTTTTTTAGGTGAAACGGTTTGTGGTCTATTTCACTTCAATTTACTTAGAACTGAAGATAATATAAGGCAGCTGTTATCTAATGCCGGTGGACTACTTCCTCCTATCCTTTCAAGTAACTTAACACGAAAGCAAAAACGAAAAATACTACAGAAATGCTACCATTTTTATAGGGATCTTGCTAAGTTTTTCAATTTAGAACAGGTAAGGTTTCAGTTTTTATTCACCTCAGGTGAATCTGAAGCATGGCTATCGATATTGCAAAATAAAGGGGAGTTAAAGTTCTCCCAAGAATTACTTTGTGATTTAACAATGCCTGAACAGCGATACCTTCAGTCTATTCGCGATAAATATAAAAAACATATCAGAGATGGTAAAGTGCTTTGGCATGTTCGTATTGTGACCCATATGGAGAAGGATGAGTTTGCTCTCATTAAAGCATTGCACTATGAGGTATCGCAGAGAAAAACGCGTTCAGATCTATCTTGGGAGTTACAATTAAAAGCGATTAATTCAAACGAGGCATTTGCTGTGACGGTTTATGACCAGGATAAACTGATTGGAGCTGCGATATTTGGTTACAGCTCACAAACTGCTTACTATTGTACTGGCGTGTATGATAGAGACTTATATGATAAGCCTGTAAGTCATATTGCGCATTATACCGCGATTGAATATATGAGAGAGCTAGGCTTATCCTGGTACCATATCGGTGCAAGGAGCCATGAGAGTGAGTGGATGAACCCATCAATTAAAGAGGCTCAAATAGGCCATTTCAAAGAAGGCTTTATGACGCACTCCAAATTTAAAGTAACCGTTGATGTTCACTATGATGCGCTAGATCAATGAGCTGCTTGCTATATTTAAGAAAATAAGCTGTTCGTTAATAGTCCAAGGTGGTTGTATGAAGAGTTGTGTAGTAGTGGGCGGGGGGGTCGCTGGATTGTTTTCATCAATTTTGGCAGCAGATAAGTATGACTCTGTGACACTGATTGAGAGTAGTAAACAGCTAGGTGGTTTATTAAAGTCTTGGACTAATGAACAAGGCATAAGCTTTGACTTTGGTACGCATATTCTGTCAGAAACTAGTATTCCTGAAGTAGATAATATCTTATTCAAGGGTATTTATGAAAATCCTGAATTATGGAATCATTATGATGTTACTAAAGTTTCTAACAGCTTTTTAGGGAAGCGTTATGATGAAGCTCAGTTTATTCCGTTACATCACCTAACAGAGTACGATTACAAATTAGCTTTGTCAGAGCTACTATTAAGTCCAGGACAAGATATTGATGAAGCGTCCAATCTTGAGGAGTTTGCACTTAATAATTATGGCCAAACTATCACAGATAAAGTACTCAGACCTCTATTTAGAAAAATGCAGCAATCTGAGTTGTGTGAGTTACATCCATGTGTACATATTATTTTCGCATTTAATAGGTATGTACTTGGTGACGCTAACCTGAGTGAAGAACTTAAGAAAATAGAGAAATTAGATAAAAAGCTCGCATTTTCAAGTTATTACAATGGGCTAAGTGGTGCGAAAAAGTTTTACCCGAAGCAGCAGGGTATTGCTTTGTGGATAGAGCACTTGGTTCAGCAAGCGAAAGAGAAAGGTGTCAAATTTGAAACGGATATCACTATTGATAAGCTTGAAAACGATAGGCAAAAAATAACGCAAGTAATTCTATCAGATGGGCGTGCGCTACCTACATCACATGTTATTTGGACGATACCACCAATTTTTGCAATTAAAGCGCTGGCGAGTGAATATCACTGCGATATAAAGCCAGAATTTAGCCCTATGAGTTTACATCACTTGGTGTTTGATAAGCCTTTTTTAGACAGCAACTATTATTCTAATATTAATGAATTGGACTGTGATTGCTTTAGAGTAACATTTTACCCTAATTTACTAGATGAACATGAAGAGGGCCGTTATCACTGTACTGCTGAGGTGCTTTATTCAAATGAAAGTGGTCAGCAATTGAATGTGAAATTGGCACAAGATTTAAAGCGTCTTGGATACGTATGTGATAACGCAATCTTACTTTCTGCTGATGAGATAAAAGTTCCTATGGGTTTCCCAATATTTACAAATCAATTTGTAAATGAGAAAACTCGTCAAATAGAGCATGTGCAAAATACAATTGATAATATAACTTTACTAGGAAAGGCGAGTAAAACTCAGTTTTTTGTATATGGCATTTTGCTAGAAGCATTTAACGAAATCATCAAAACACGATAAAAATGCTCAGTTATAAAGTTGTCTCGGTAATTAAAGTAGCAAATCAAGATGAATAATGAAACAGTGTTTATCCGAGAGTTGAACTTGGATATTTTTGGTTTAACCAATAATAGTGCAGTGACAAGATTACTTGCTTCTGCACAGTTCAAAGCTAAATGGGCTACCCTTTTGAATATCTTGAGATGCTATCTTACCTAACGCATCTTTGTAATATTTGGGTGCTAAGCCAAAACCTGGGCGTATGCGGCGCAAATTATCTTCGTTAAAAACTTCTCCTTTTTTAACATCTTTGACGACATAAATTGAACGTCTAAATTGCAGGTTTGGTGATTCAGCTTCTTTTAGATCATAATTTGCGAATCCCAATGCTTGCCAAGCAGAGTAAGTCATCTCACATAATTCCGTTAGCTCATTTGGCTCCAAAGAAAATGCGGCATCTGGGCCGCCATCAGTGCGTTTCAGAGTAAAGTGCTTTTCGATAACCCTAGCACCCAAGGCTGTTGCAGCTATAGCGGCTACAGTCCCTAAAGTGTGATCCGACAGCCCTACATGTACATTAAAATCTTGTTGCAGTTTTTGTATTGCTCTCAAATTTGAATCGGCTATTGGGGTTGGATAACCACTGATACAATGTAAGATGATCAATTCTTCATTCCCATTTTTTTGAGCAACTTCAATAGCATTACTTATTTCTTCGTAGCTGGCCATGCCAGTCGACATAATCATCGGCTTTTTGGTTTGTGCAACTTTGGCAATTAGCGGATGATCAATTAGTTCAAATGACGCAATTTTGTACGCTGGTGTACCTAAAGATTCTAAAAAATCAACGGCAGTTTCATCAAATGGAGAGCTAAATAAGGTGATATCAAGTTTTTTTGCGTAATCAAATAATGCCTGATGCCAATCCCAAGGTGTATGGGCCCATTCATATAGCTGGTAGAGATTTTTACCATCCCACAAACCACCTTGAATTTGAAAGTCCGCTTTATCAGAGTCAATGGTCATAGTATCAGCGGTATACGTTTGTATTTTCACAGCCTGAGCCCCAGAATCTTTAGCTGCTTTTATGAGACTTTTAGCGCGTTCAATATCGCCATTATGATTACCTGATATTTCAGCGATAATGTAAGGTGAGCTATTCTCACTGATAGTGACATTGTCCAATATTATATTTTTGAGCATGATACTAATTTAGATAAGGTAATGATGCTATAAATTGTATCTTACTTTTTGCTGTGGTTCACTTTATGGTGGGCAAAACCTTACCTCAATTTTTGCTTAGACTTTTGTTACGGTGTTTGCTTGCTTAATTAAAAGTCTATATGCTGAGTTGGTAACTTATTATTTTTGTAATTATTTTTTAGTTTTGGTGAAATATTTAGTTTGACGTTGGAGCGTTTTTTGCTGCAAAAATACAACTAACTAATTTATGAGTTGACTATTATGACTGAACCACAACAATTGAGTCAATTGATGGCTGAATCAGCACAAGATGCTATTGGCTATATTAAACAACTTGCTAGTCTAGAGGTTGAACTCGACCCAGCGGGTATACAGCAGTTAGATCTTATTCTGCTCGATCTAGCACAAGAACACGAAAACAAGCCACTAGATAATAGAATGCTGTTTACGGTAAGTACTATGTTAGGCGCGTTTGTTGGTGAAATATTTAAAAGCCAGCTAGGCGGGGAATGGTTTATGGATCAAAGTGATCCGGATGCGCCATTTATTGTTTTAAATTATGGCGGAAGGTCATACCCTTTCGCCTCAGTTTGTTTCGAGAAGATTGTAAATGATCCAGAGATCAGTGTTTTGAAATATTACGAGCTCGCTCTGAATAATGGAGCCTCATCAGGTTAAAAGTGGTTCAAGTATAAATAAGTCTTTTGCAACTTTTGTAAATCCTGCCTTGGAGAATAAAATTTGCGAAGCAATATTATCTGGATGCACTGTTGCGGTGATTGGTAAACTTTTATATTTGCTTGGTATTGATTCAATCGCTTTTAAAGCCAGCCCTCTTCCTTGTTGTGACGGGCAAATAAGAATTGAAATTTCGTATTGAGAATTTTGTAAATCAAGCCTAAGCATTCCTACAGAGCATTCTGAACCATCTTGCCAACACTCCTTCACAATAAAAAGGTGGCGGGTGGGGTTGTTACTAAGAGATTGTGCAAACCAATGGCAATGTTCTTCATAACTTATCTGGTGGTTTGACCTTGAGTACTTACGCACTGAAGGTTGTGATTGCCAATCAAATAAGAGGTCTTTGTCTTCAGTTGCTGCTGGGCGCAAGTTTACCACTGATAATTGGAGCTTTTGTATTGTTCTTACAACACCTTTGCCATCACAGCATTTGAATGCATTTTCACTCATGCTTTGGTATTGTTCAGGTTTATTTATGATTGTAGAGAGTGCATTTTTGACTGTTTCCTGAGTCAGCTCCTTGGCTTTGCCAAGGTTTATAAGGGCGTTACGTTGGGATAGCTTATCAAGTACTAGCGCTTGATTATCTGCAAACTCGATAGCGAGTGTTGGTAAACCTAAACAGCAGCGCTCCCAAGCCGAAGAGCCACTTGCGCCGATTGCTATATCAGCTTGGTACATCAGCTCTGCCATATTTGATGCATTCTGTTGCACGCTAAACCAGGGGTATTTTTGTTCAGTACTGTGATAGTAGTCTAATTCGCTACATTGGCTTGTAATTACGAGTACAACGTTCACAGGGGCTAAAAGAGAGGTATTTAACGCTTCAATAGCGCCAATTACAATGTTGTTTACTTTACTGGTATCTGAACCGCCAAGGCTTATAAGTACGTTTTGAATAGTCTGGGTTGATTGACGTTTTGCAAGTGCCTTTTTACGTAAACTAGAAAACTCATCTCGCAATAACATATATGTTTTTCCGAGTAATAATTTGCAGTTATTTGGGACTAGGCTTTGATAACGTAACGCTTTTGCATCTAGTGTTTGATCAAGTAAAAAGTCGCATTGGTGTTCTCGGTCCGCTAAATCATCAATAACAAGTGTTTTATCGACTCGAGTTGATATTGATGAGACATACCAGCATTTTTTGATATTGTAATGGTCTATTATCAGTAGCTGAATAGACTCAAATCGGCTGATAGCTTTTGCTACACTTTGAGCGTCGTTAATAAGCCATTGGTTATTATTACTATGACGATAAACTTCTTCGAGTGAAAAGCTATGTTTAGATAACATAGATTGATAACTTTTGGGTATATCATCAGCACATATAAAAGTTATTTTAAACTCGACCTTAGCCTGTAATAGTGTGTTTTTAAAGCCGATAGCCAGCGCTAAGCAACGCATAAAGTGTCCTGCACCAATGGATGCGTTGACATCTACTCTTACGGCTATGTTAATCATTATCTTACCTTAAATACGCTTTGCAGTGGTTCGCCTGAGAAAAGCTCCTCTAGGTTTTGCTTTGCAACGCAGTTAGCCAAGATAGGAAGTACCTCCGAGTAGGCCTTGAGTAGTGTTTGAATATGTTTCTCTTTGTGCGCATAGCTAAGGTTATGGCTTGCATTTATTAATATACCACGCTTGGCCATCTCCTGTATAAATAGCGAACGTAGTTGTATTGCGCTGTACTTTCCTTGATTCGCGATATGAATAAACGACCAGCTTGGGTGACCTGAAGTATAAACCCAATCTTGTATATCGTTATCGATAATGATTTTATTTAACTTGTCAGTCAGCAGTGAGCCTAGTTGACTTAAATGTTGTGTGACTTGGCTACGTTGTATTTTTTCGATTGTGGCATAGGTCGCAGCCAGAGATAGTGTCTCCCCAGCAAAAGTACCAGAGAAGAAAATGTCGTTCATTAACGCCATAATCTCTTTTTTGCCACAAACGACTGAAATAGGGAAGCCATTGGCAATGCCTTTACCAAATGTTGCCAAATCAGGGGATACCCCGAATAGAGATTGCGCTCCGCCTAAATCAAACCGAAATCCAGTGATCGTCTCGTCAAAAATTAATACAGCTTGGTATTGCTCGCATAACGATTTAACGCCTTTTAAATACCCTTTTTCAGGGTATGCTATATTCATTGGCTCCATAATAACAGCCGCTATATCGTGGAACTTTAACAGCTGCTCAAGTGACTCAAGGTTATTATACTCAAAAGTATGGGTAAGCGCTTGTGTAGAAGCGGGTACCCCTAAGTTTCTAGATGTACTGCCAATGTACCAATCTTGCCAGCCGTGATAGCCGCACACTGCAATGTGTTCTTTATTTGTGTAAGCCCTGGCAAGCCTGATTGCTGCAGATGTTGCGTCGCTGCCATTTTTAGCAAATCGAACTTGCTCTGCACACGGGATTAGTTCACAAATTTTTTCAGCAACATCAATTTCTATAGGATGAGATAAAGAGAAAGAAACGCCAGATTGCATTTGTTTCATTACCGCTTGGTCAACACAAGGGTCACAGTAGCCCAAAGAGATTGCTAATAATCCATTCACGAAATCTATGTATTCATTGTCATCGGCATCAGTAACAATACACCCTTGTCCACGCTTGATAAATAATGGGGCCGCACCTTTGGGGAAAGCCATTTGGCTTTTACTAAATGTTTGCGCACCTAAGGGTATATACTCTAGTGCGCGTACTAAGTTTTGATTTGAATTATCAAAGCGGTTCATAATTTATTTATCTCCAACAGCATTGTTTTTCAAAGCTTCATTTCTTTCAAAATGTTCATTTTGTTTTAGCCACTGAGGGTGTTTATAAAGGAGCTTAAGCGTACTGCTTAGGTTAAAATTTGGCTCAGTTTTGTAAAGGGACTCATATATATTTTTTATTAGTTGTAAGTCTTGAGGGTGATCTACTGTTAATCGGTAGTCAGGTATTAATTCATTTGCTTCAAAATTTGCACATGTAAGCGTATCAGGCTGAGTGAATAAATATGGAGTAACATGCTCACGCTGATATGCGGTTGTTGCTTCATGATGCGCTGTTCTCAGTGCACTAGTTTTCATAATTTCAACATCAAGGCCATCTGGAAAGGTTGCTGGATGGCAATTACTTGTAAAATCTACGTTTTTGTATAAATGTAAGTTCACTATTTCATCAACTATTGCACTATCGACTAACGGACAGTCAGCGGTGATCCTGACAATATGGTCACTAGGGTATGCGATGCTCGCTAGATAAAATCGCTGCAATACGTCGTCTAAAGGGCCTCTGAAGCAATGAACTTGATAATTTGTACAAAATTCTTCAATGGCATCATCTGATATTTGATCGCTAGTAAGTACCACAATTTTGTCTATTGTGGCTGTGTACTTAAGACGTTCTATAATATGCAATAACATAGGTTTGTTGAGTATGTTCTCAAGTACCTTACCGGGGAGTCGACTAGATGTCATTCTTGCCTGAATAAATACGTTTATTTTCATTTTTGTTGATTCTTACTGCACTGATATTAGTTTATCGGCCAATTTGCCGGATTGATAAGCTCTAAATCATCACACTTTAGTACTTTAATATGTTTGGGGTGAAGAGGGAGCAGTTGTTGGGCTTTAGCGTAATTGGTTAGTATCTCTTCCAATTGATTCGTTGAGCATACACCAACAATGGCTTGACTGATAAAATCAAAATGCAAGGCGATGGCTAGCGCTAAAATAATAGGAGTGCACTGTAATTCAGTACATACTTTGTGAAAGCGCTCAAAGTCACTCTTAAATTCATTAAAATGAGCTGGCAAGCTTTGTATATCACTTAATAAAGCGCCCTGAAGAAATAATGAACGAGTATGTACTTCGATATTATGGGTTTTGTATAATTCAAGGCATGCACTTTGGGCAAAGCGTTGATCAAAACAATTTAGTGGTATTTGAACTACGTCTATTGGGAAGTTGTCGCTTATCTTTGCTAATTGTTCTGGTGTGTATACAGAAACCCCTATTTTTTCACAAAGGCCTTGTGCTTTTATCTCAAGTGCTTGCTCAAAAAAAGTATTGGCGTCTGGAGATAATAGGTCATCTGCGTTATGAAAAAGTAACGCATAGACGCAGTCTACTTTTAAAGCTGCTAGGCTTTGCATAAAGGTTTGCTTAATGTCTTTATTTTCTGCATTTAGGCTAGGTATCTTGGTAACAATTTTAAAGGTCTCTAAGCTGTCATATTGACTAAGTGCTTGCTCACTTTTTCCATATGCACGAGCGGTATCTAACAATCTAATGCCAGATTGTTGCGCTAAATTAAGAATTTTTTTGATCTCATGGTTCTTGACTTGGCCATCATGATTGGTGACGCCATAACTTAAGCCAAATTGAACAGTACCTATTGCTAACTTCATAAACATGCTTTTAATTGTTCAATAACTTTGTCTTGCTCATGTGTTTGCAGTTCAGGATACAATGGCAATGTAATAATAGACTCATAAAATTGTTCAGCATTTTTACAATACCCTTTTTCAAAACCTAAAGCCTGATAATACGGTTGCCAATAGATAGGAATGTAGTGAACATTTACCCCGATCCCATTTTCTTTTAAATGCTCGAATACAGCACGCCTTTTTGTTGAGTCATCAAGCAAAATGATAAACAAGTGATAACTGCTATAGTTTTCGGTATGTATGTTTACGCAAGATAGGGGCAGGCCTTTTAGGAGCTGTTTATATCGGCTTGCGAGTTGATTTCTGCGACTAACAAAACTATCTAACCGTGTTAACTGGCTGCTGCCCAATGTAGCTTGTAAATCGGTCATACGATAATTAAACCCGAGCGCCATTTGTTCGTAATACCAACTGCCTTGGCTTTTGTCATTGATCAGAGAGGGATCTTTGGTGATCCCATGGCTTCTAAGATGAGAAAGTTTGTTGGCTAACTTTTTACAATTAGTTGTGGCAACGCCACCTTCACCAGTTGTGATAATTTTTACAGGATGAAAGCTAAATACACATATATCACTATACTGACATTTACCAACAGAGGCTTGCAGATAAGTTGCACCAATTGCATGAGATGCATCTTCGATGATTTTAAAATTGTAGTGTTTAGCCAGCTCAGCAATTTGCAGCATATCGCAAGATTGGCCTGTTAAATGAACAGGAATAATTACTTTTGGTAAACAGTTTAGTTTTTTTGCTTGTTCTAGTTTGTTTCGCAATGCAGTCGTACACATTAAACCTGATTCAGGTTCTACATCTACAAAGTCAACTTCGGCGCCACAATATAAAGCGCAGTTACTTGATGCGACAAAAGAGATTGGGCTGGTCCAAATGCGATCGCCAACACCAACACCTAAAGCTAAACATGCAAGATGTAGGCAGGCTGTAGCATTACTTGCTGCTATAGCAAAGCTAGCACCGCAGTAGCTTGCGATTGCACTTTCAAAATCAGGAACTTGAGGGCCTTGAGTTAGAAAGTCAGACTTGAGTGTGTTTACAACAGCATCAATATCAGCTTGGCTGATATTTTGTTTTCCGTACGGGATCATTTTAGTGCAAGCTCATTGAAGCTTTTTATTTCACTGTCACTCAAAAACCGTTCGTTGTTTTTAGAATTATATTCAAAACCAGGCTGAACTGCTTGGCCTTTTTCACTAAGTGCATTGATGGTGTAGTCATTACTGCGACTACTAAATTTAATACCAGGGGCAATGACGTAGTGATCGTTATATTCATAAGTGTCATAGCTTAAATCAGCAGGACACATGATTTCGTGCAGTTTTTCGCCTGGACGAATGCCAATGACCTTTAAAGGCAGGCTTGGTGCCATTGCTTTTGCTAAATCGATAATACGAATTGAAGGTATTTTAGGAACAAAAATTTCTCCTCCCAGCATGCGCTCAAAGTTTTTCAAAACAAAATCAACACCCTGCTGTAAGGTAATCCAAAACCGCGTCATATCAGCATGGGTAATAGGAATATGATCTTTGCCTTCATCAATAAACTTTTGGAATAGCGGTACAACAGAGCCTCTAGAGCATACAACATTACCATAACGGACAACTGAAAATGTGGTTTGATGCCCCCCAGAAATATTATTGGCAGCAACAAATAACTTGTCGGATGCTAGCTTGGTTGCACCATAAAGGTTGATGGGGTTTGCTGCTTTATCGGTCGATAATGCAATCACTTTTTCAACTTCGTTATTCAGTGCTGCATCAATCACATTTTCAGCGCCAGTTATATTTGTTTTTATGCACTCCATCGGGTTATATTCAGCCGCAGGCACTTGTTTAAGGGCTGCTGCATGAATGACGAAATCAACACCACGCATCGCTCTGTTTAAACGCTCTTTATCTCTAACATCGCCAATGAAATAACGCATACAATCGCTATCAAATTCTTGCTGCATTTCAAACTGTTTCAGCTCATCTCGAGAAAATATGATAATTTTCTTTGGGTTATAGCGATCTAATAATGTTTTTGTGTACTTTTTGCCAAATGAGCCTGTACCACCAGTGATAAGAATTGATTTATTGTCAAACATAAAGTCACCTAGCCCCTGCAATGATATGTTTACAAACCATGCAAAGTTTGAATATTGACCGATGTATAGGTCAGTTATAAATAATATAATTGTCAGTACTTTATAATACTTATTAGTGTTTTGCAGTAATTATGCCAGTAGCAAACATAATAAACATGGCTTAGAGTGACATCTTTATCAAGAAAGACTAAAATTTAAGCATAAATAGCATGTGTTTTGAGCACGTAAATGTGCCTACAGGAGGAATTATGAAAATTTCACCACCAAGTTTTAGTGCGTTAAACCGTACAGAAGAAGCGGCTAGTAAAATTAATCAGCAGTTAGCTTCTGCCAAACGAGTTAATAGTGCAGCAGATGATGCAGCAGCATTGCAGATTATAGACCGATTAAACTCTCAACAAGATGGTTATCAGCAATCAATAAGAAATGCGTACGATGGTATTTCATATTCACAAACTGCTGATGCCGCACTTTCAGGGGTTAATGATGCAGTAACTCGAATTGAGGAGCTATCTGTTCAAGCTGGTAACGGCGCTTTGAGTGATTCAGATAGGCAAGCCTTGCAAAGCGAAGTTGCACAGTTACAGACACAAATATCAGAAACTTTTGATAATACTTCATTCGGTGGGGCCTCTGTTTTTACGGGCCAAGAAACGCAGTTTCAAGTTGGGCCTGATGCAAATACAACTCAGAGTTTAACTGTGCGAGATGGTAGTTTTGCAGATGATATCGCGAACATTGACATATCCACTCAGGCTGGAGCTCAAGCCGCTCTTGATGTGACTAAAGTAGTTTCTGAAGATCTCAACACTCAGCGTGCTGAATTAGGGGCATTTGAAAATACAGTTGCAAGTAGAATTAAAAGTTTGGGAACTCAAGCTGAGAATATTGCAGCGAGCCAAAGTCGCATTGAAGATACCGATTATGCCAAAGTTATTTCTGAACAAACTGCTAATAATATTCTCTCACAAGTATCAATTGCTGTGCGTGGGCAAGCTAACCAATCGGCTTCGGCAGTACTCGGACTTTTATAGTAATTAATACAAAAGCATTAACTTATATATATCTGGTGGCATTTTTTTGGCGAAAGTGTCAAAAACTTGCCGCTAAGGTATTGCATCCCTTTCTAACTGCCTTACAATCATAATATATTCACGCCAAAAGTAGTTGGACTTGTAAGATGGTTTTGATCTTAGACAATAATAATAACCGAGCTAGTAGTCTTTGTGGTGCTTTAACATTTGTTGGTCAAGGCGCAAAAGTCATCGACGAGTCTGATATTGATGACCGAGTTACATTTCCAAAAGAGTCTATTATTGTGCTTGGTGCACTATCTACACTAGACCATGAGCAAGTAATTAAATCCCTGCCAGCATCCCCTTTTTTACTGATTGGTGAAACTTTAAAGCCTTTATTGAGCTTGGCAAATGTTGTTGGCCTTATCTCTGAGCCTTTTAGTCATGATGTGACGATGCAATTATTGCATGACTGCCAGCAATACCAACGTATGTTGCCGGGCAAATCAAGTAAGCACAATAGCAAAACGTTTGATGGTTTAGTTGGAGAAACAGACGCTGTTAAACAGGTGAGGTTTTTAATCTCTCAAGTTGCGAATACAGATGCTAATGTGCTTATTTTAGGTGAATCTGGTACAGGTAAAGAGGTTGTTGCACGTAACGTTCACTTACTTTCAAAGCGTAGTCAGGGACCATTCGTACCTGTAAATTGTGGTGCCATACCTGGTGAATTACTTGAAAGTGAGTTGTTTGGTCATGAAAAAGGGGCATTTACAGGGGCTATTTCTGCACGTAAGGGGCGTTTTGAACTGGCACAAGGTGGCACGTTGTTCTTGGATGAAATTGGGGATATGCCACTGCAAATGCAAGTGAAATTACTGCGAGTGTTACAAGAGCGTAGTTACGAGCGGGTTGGTGGAACTAAGCCTATTCAGGCTGATGTACGGATAATTGCAGCCACACATCGCAATTTAGAAAAAATGATCGAGTCAGGTAAGTTTCGCGAAGATTTATTTTATCGTTTGAATGTTTTTCCAATTGAAAACCCATCGTTACATGAACGAGCAGATGATATTCCACTTTTACTTAAAGAGCTGATGCGTCGAGTTAACGAGCAAAGTGGAACAACTGCTAAATTTACTGAACGCGCAATTGAAAGTTTAAAAGCGCATGATTGGCCCGGTAATATTCGCGAGCTTGCTAATTTAGTGGAACGTATGGTTATTATGTTCCCAGATAAAGTGGTTGATGTTACTGATTTGCCTAATAAATATCGTTATATTGAAGTAGATGCATACGAGCCAGAATATCCCGAAGAGCTGCTTGAAAAAGACGCGTTTAATGAACTATTCAGCGATGGCTTTAGTGACTTTGAAGAGGAAGGAGAAGAGACTGCAGATACGATGAATGCTTCATCTCACATTGGTTTATTACCCGATGCGGGTATTGAACTCAAAGATTACTTAGCTGAATTAGAAGTGAGTTTAATTACGCAAGCACTTGAGCGTTATGATTATGTGGTGGCACGTGCTGCAGAAGTGCTAGGGGTTAGACGCACCACACTGGTAGAGAAAATGAAAAAATATAACCTTAATCGAGATTAGACTTAATCTTTGTAAAATCGATGTTTTTATAACTATCGATAATTTGTTGCTTTCTAAAGCAGCTGTTGTCATGATCATTAATCATGCCGCAAGCCTGCATATGTGCGTATACCGTAGTTGGCCCTAAAAACTTAAATCCTCTTTGTTTTAAATCTTTGGCGAATGCGACGCTTATCTCACTTTGAGAATGGTAATCCGTTTTACTCATGATTTGATTAACAATAGGAAAGTAATTAACAAATTGCCATTGATAGCTGGCAAAACTCCCGTGACTACGTTGAATCTCAATAAATACCTTTGCATTATTAATCGTAGCTTGTATTTTTTTTTCGTTACGTACTATCCCTGTGTTATTCATTAGCTTTATTAAATCTTGCTCGCCCATTGCGGCAACATGCTTTACATCAAATTGAGCAAATGCAGTTTTATATGCTGCTCTTTTTTTTAAAATGGTGTACCAACTGAGGCCTGCTTGTGCAGATTCAAGAGTGATGAATTCAAATAGCGTTCGGTCATCAAGTACCGGCACACCCCATTCTTGGTCATGATAGCGAATATAATCTTCTTTACTTAGGTCTAACCACATGCACCGTGTACACATTTTAATTCCTCTTATAAATCATCCTAAAATTTATTGTACATGATGCTGTATAAAAAAACAGTGTCAAAAATTTGATGCAATTGTATTGATTAAGTTTTTGAAAGTATTGTATTTTATTTTGGCCTAAATCCTGCATTGGTCTGTGTAGAGTTTTAATTTAGAGAGCTATGTTATGGCATTAGCACATGTTTTGAATCCACAGTTCGTGCCACCAGCACCATTCTCTGCAGGTCTGCTTCAAGAAGCATATGTGGGAGAGTTAAGTGAATTACGTCAACAGGCAAGCTGGTTAAGCCATCTGGTGCACACCATGCCTGCAGGGGTCGTCGTACTCGATGGTCAAGGCATGATAGCAAAAGCAAATCAGATCGCTATTGATATGTTAGGAGAGCCACTGGAAGGTGAGAAGTGGTTTAATATTATCCAGCGTTCTTTTAACCCAAAGCAGGATGATGGCCATGAAATTTCTCTTAAAGATGGACGATTGATCAAACTTGATATAACAGCGCTCGCCCCAGAGCCTGGACAGCTAATTTTAATGACAGATTTAACTGAAACGCGACGTTTGCAATCCAGAGTTGCGCATATGCAGCGTTTGAGTGCATTGGGTAAAATGGTAGCTTCATTGGCTCACCAAGTACGTACCCCTTTGTCTGCTGCAATGTTATATGCAGCAAATTTAGGCAGTGGCACGTTACCAAAAGCATCTCGTACGCGATTTCATGAAAAGCTCTTGTCTAGGCTTAAAGATCTCGAGTCTCAAGTGAATGATATGTTGTTGTTCGCAAAAAGTGGTGAGCAGCAAGTTGTTGAAACTGTTTCAATGGGACAATTGCTCAATGAAGTTAAAGCGGGTGCTGATGCTATGGTGGCCATGAACAATAGTGCATTAGATGTGTTATTACCTGAGCCGGACATTGCGGTTATAGGTAATAAGACAGCCCTTGCTAGTGCGATACAAAACTTGATACACAACAGTATTCAAATTATTGGTTCACAAGCCGAAATTAAAGTAAGTGCAAAGCGTGAAGACGATAAAGTGCGAATTTCCGTTATAGATAACGGCCCGGGTATAGACCCGCAAATAGCAGAAAAAGTATTTGAACCGTTTTTTACAACAAAAAGCCAAGGCACAGGTCTTGGACTTGCGGTGGTGAGCTCGGTGGCTAATTCTCACAAAGGGCAAGCAGAAGTACAAAATATGCCAGATGGCGGTGCATGTTTCAGTTTACTTCTTCCTATTTCATTCAATACCGAACAGTTGGAGGTTGTATGAGTCATTCTATTTTAGTAGTGGAAGATGATGCAGGGCTCAGAGAAGCGCTAATTGACACCTTACATTTATCTGGATTTGATTGTGTCGAAGCATCTAGTGCTGAGCAGGCTGTTATCTTGCTAAAGCAGGCAAGCTTTTCTTTGGTTGTCAGTGACGTTCAAATGGGCACTATGAGCGGGATTGATTTGCTTAGAACAATTAAGCTAAATTACCCAGACTTACCAGTGTTGATGATGACTGCGTATGCAACCATTGACGATGCTGTAGAAGCGATGCGATTAGGCGCTATTGATTATATGGCTAAACCTTTTGCGCCTGAGGTTTTACTGAATATGGTAAGCCGCTACATGCCAGTGAAAGAAAAAGAAACTGATGGTCCTGTTGTTAAAGACCCACAAAGCCTCCAGTTACTTGAATTGGCAGCCAAAGTCGCAAAGTCAGATGCGAGTGTAATGGTACTTGGGCCAAGTGGTTCAGGTAAAGAAGTTTTGGCGCGCTATATCCATGATAAATCTGAGCGTGCCCAAGAAGTATTTGTTGCTATAAATTGTGCTGCGATACCAGAGAATATGCTAGAAGCGACGCTATTTGGTTATGAGAAAGGTGCGTTTACGGGAGCTATTCAAGCTTGTCCAGGTAAATTTGAACAAGCCCAAAAGGGTACTATTTTACTTGATGAAATCACCGAAATGGACCTAGCCTTGCAAGCAAAGCTGCTCAGGATATTGCAAGAGCGTGAAGTGGAACGATTGGGTGGCAGAAAAACCATAGAGCTTGATGTACGTGTATTGGCTACCAGTAACCGAGACTTAAAAGAAGCTGTCGCGGCAGGTAATTTTAGAGAAGATTTGTACTATCGGCTAAATGTTTTTCCACTAATGTGGTTGCCATTGTGTGAACGTCCAGGCGATATTGTTGTGCTTGCAGAGCATTTGATTGCAAGGCATTGCACCAAAGCGAGCAAACCGATACCAACACTTTGTGAGGATGCCAAACAAAAGCTCTTATCACATTTTTGGCCAGGTAATGTGCGTGAATTAGATAATGTTGTGCAGCGAGCTTTGATATTACACCAAGGCTTGCAAGTTAATTCAGATGATATTTTTATAGAAAGTCATCAGCCTGTTTTGTCTCGAAATGACAATAAAGCAATAGATCAAATTCAAGTTGAGTTGGCTACGAAATGTGAGATAGCTGACAGTGTGGATAGTCAAAGTTATAAAGTAGAGTTACAAGATAAGGAACACCAAATGATTCTGGACACCTTGTCTCGATGTCAAGGTAAGCGCAAAGACGTGGCTGAAATATTAGGGATGAGCCCTCGAACGTTACGGTATAAGTTAGCGAAAATGCGTGACATGGGGATCCCACTACCAGCTTAACCCCTTCCAAATACCATGAGCCAGTTTAATACTGGCTTTTTCTAGTCAAAATCATGACAGCCCGCTTTGTTTGTAACTAACTGTTATAGTTGATTTTTATTTTGGCATGAATTGTGCTTCATCTATGTATCTTTAGTAAAAAGGGTGAGCACAATGAACATTCAACCCAATGCTTTATATCAAGAAATGCAGTCGTTAGCTTCAGAAGCTACACGCAATAAACCGCAAGATAGTCTGCCAGTACAGACATCAGCAAATTCATCAGCGCAGTTTGGCGACATGCTATCAGATGCTATTAATACGGTCAGTGGCTTGCAAAAAGATGCAAAATCAAAAGTAACGGCACTGGAGATGGGTGATCGCAGCGTGTCGCTCGCTGAAGTCATGATTGCTTCTCAAAAATCGTCAGTGGCTTTTGAGGCGACGGTACAAGTTAGAAATAAGCTTGTAGAGTCATATAAACAAATTATGAGCATGCCTGTTTAAGCTTAGGTAGTGGAGAATAACTGTGGCAACGAACCAATCAACAGAACTGGCTTTATCGGATGGCGCTACTGGCGCAGATTCTGGTGAACAGCAAGAGCAAAAATCAGGTTATCTGAGTGCGCTAAGTGGCGTTGATATGCTTCGCCAAGTTACTTTAATTATCGCTTTAGCTATCTGCTTAGCTATTGCTGTGTTTATTATTATTTGGGCACAACAACCAGATATGCGCCCACTTGGTCAATATCCTACCGAAGAGCTAGTGCAAACATTGGACTTTTTAGACGCTCAAAAAATTGATTATGAATTAGATGGTAATACCATCTTGGTAGCTGAAAATGATTACCAAACCATAAAACTACAAATGGCACGTGATGGATTTACGCAAGCACCAAGTTCGGGTACGGATATTTTAATGCAGGATATGGGCTTTGGTGTCAGCCAAAGACTAGAGCGAGAGCGATTAAAGCATAGCCGTGAGCAGCAGTTGGCGCGTACAATTGAAGAATTAGACGACATTAATCGTGCAAAAGTACTGTTAGCTATACCAAAAGAAAACGTGTTTGCTCGTCGTGAGAAAAAGCCATCAGCTACCGTAGTACTCACATTAAAACGTGGCAGAACCCTAGGTGGTGAAGAAATAGATTCAATAGTGGATATAATTGCTTCTGCTGTACAAGGACTAGAGCCAGCACGAGTGACTGTTACAGATCAAAATGGCCGCTTATTGAATTCAGGCTCGCAAGATTCACTAGCAGCACGTTCTCGCAAAGAATATGACCTTGAGCGTAAAAGGGAACAAGAATACCTAGAAAAGATTGACAGTATTTTGATCCCTGTTATTGGATTAGGTAAGTACACTGCGCAGGTTGATTTAACGATGGACTTTAGTGCTATTGAAGAGACCCAAAAACGCTACAACCCTGACTTGCCAGCAGTGCGCAGTGAGACAACATTTGAAGAGAATAATATTGGCGGGTTAGCGGTTGGTATTCCTGGCGCTTTAAGCAATCAACCCCCAGTGAACTCAAATATTCCAGAAGTAGCAGGTAATGGTAATGCCGGCAGCGCATCGAACCCAAGTCGAATGCAAAAAGAAGCAACGCGAAACTATGAATTAGACACTACAATTAGTCATAAGCGTCAACAAACTGGCGTGATCCGTCGCATCAGTGTATCAGTGGCGGTTGATTATTTACCCAAAGCCGATGCTGAAGGCAATGTAACGCTGCAACCACGAGCACAAGAAGATTTAGCAAATATTCGCCGTTTATTACAAGGTGGAGTTGGCTTTGACATGCAACGAGGTGATGCACTGGAAGTTGTAACAGTACCGTTTGTACGAGAAGACATGGCTGAAGCTGCAGAGTTGCCACTTTGGGAGCAAGAGTGGTTTATGAAAACAACTCGTTTAGCATTAGGTGCTTTAGTCATTATTGTACTGATCCTAGCGGTTGTTAGACCGATGCTGAAACGTTTAATTTATCCAGATGATACGTTAGAAGAGTTTGATGAAGATTCACTTACGGCAGGCGTGGATTTAGGAGATAGTACGTTAGATATGCTAAATCATGAATTTGACTCAGCTGCTGTTGGCTTCTCATCAGATGGTACTTTACAATTACCAGACTTACATGGTGATGAAGACTTACTCAAAGCAGTACGTGCACTCGTTGCCAATGAACCAGAATTATCATCACAAGTAGTGAAAGCGTGGTTAACAGAAGATGACTGATGAAGAACAAAAACAACTACCCGCTGCGTATGACGTCGATAAACTTGATGGCGTAGATAAAGCCGCCATTTTGTTGCTTAGTTTATCTGAAGAAGATGCTGCACAAATTTTAAAGCACCTAGAGCCTAAGCAAGTTCAACGTGTAGGTATGGCAATGGCTGCACTTGATGATTTGTCGCAAGCAAAAATAAGTGCTGTTCATAACTTGTTTATAGAGCAGATACAAAGCTTTAGTACCATTGGTTTTCAATCTGAAGACTTTATCAAAAAAGCGCTTACAGCAGCGCTTGGTGAAGATAAGGCGGCAAGCCTTATTGACCAAATTGTGATGGGTTCAGGGGCTAAGGGCTTAGACTCTCTAAAATGGATGGACTCAAAACAGGTTGCCAATATTATCCGTAATGAGCACCCGCAAATTCAAACTATTGTATTGTCATATTTGGAGCCAGAGCAATCAGCTGAAATATTGTCACAATTCCCAGAAAAAGTGCGGCTTGACTTAACAATGCGTATTGCAAATCTAGAAGAAGTGCAACCTGCCGCATTGCAGGAACTAAATGAGATTATGGAGAAACAATTTGCCGGTCAAGCGGGGGCACAAGCGGCGAAAATGGGCGGCTTAAAAGCAGCAGCAGATATAATGAACTACTTGGATACCAATGTCGAAGGGCAGTTAATGGACTCAATTCGTGAACATGACGAAGAAATGTCGCAACAAATTCAGGACTTAATGTTCGTATTTGAAAACTTATTAGATGTGGACGATCGCGGTATTCAGGCAATATTACGTGAAGTGCAACAAGACGTGCTTATGAAAGCAATCAAGGGTACGGATGATGCACTTAAAGATAAAATTCTCGGTAATATGTCAAAACGAGCGGCAGAAATGCTTGCTGATGATTTAGAGGCGATGCCACCTGTACGTATAAGCGAGGTAGAAGCCGCTCAAAAAGAGATTTTATCTACAGCTCGTCGCTTAGCTGATTCAGGTGAAGTTATGCTTGGTGGTGGTGGTGGTGAGGAGTTCTTGTAATTTATGACTGATACCAAATTTTATAAAGGTCGGCCTGTTGAGGGCGAAGCACTTGATGAGTTGCTGAAGAACTGGCCTATTCCTGATGTGTCAGAGGATCCTCGCAAATATTCGGGTCGTTCAACTGCTTTTGGTAAACCACTGGATCAAGTATATCAAAAGCCTGAAAAAAAACCGCAAGACCCTGATAGCCAAGAGCCTGAATTTCCGACTTTGACCTTGGAAGAGTTAGAACAAATTCGCCAAGATGCTTACGATGAAGGTATTAAACAAGGTCATGAGCAAGGGTATATAGATGGCTTTGATAAAGGTGTATCTGAAGGTAAGGAAGCGGGTTATAAAGAAGGTGTTGAGATAGGTAAGCAACAAGGAGAGGATGAAGCAAAGCCGCTTATCGAAGAAAAGCTCCAGACATTGACCCTTATTGTGAATGAATTACATGAGCCATTACGTTTGGTTGATGAACAGTGCGAAAAACAGTTAGTACAGTTAGCCAATTTATTGGCGCAACAAGTCATTTTTCGTGAAGTAGCATTAGATCCCAACGTTGTTTTGCTCGCATTAAAAAAAGCCATGGATGCCTTACCTATTGCAGATCAAACAGTAAAAGTGCATTTGCATCCTGATGACCTAGAACTTGTTAAAGCGGCCTACGGTGAGCAGCAACTCGCAGCACAACATTGGCATCTATTGCCTGAACCCACTTTAGAAAGAGGAGGCGTTGAGGTAAAAACGTCCCAATCCTCTATCGACATGACGCTCAAAACAAGAATGAAAGAAATCTTGGAAGACTTTTTGCATGACAGTGGTATCGAGTTGTAATATTTGGCTAAACCATGAGTGTTGAAAGCCCGCTTGCTGAGCGTTTATCAAAATATAAAAAGCATATCAGACCATTTACAGTACCCGTCGCTGGTAGTTTAACGAGAGTTGTAGGTTTAACGCTTGAAGCACGGGGGCTTAGTGCGCCAGTAGGAAGCCAATGTAAAATTGAAACTACTCGAGGGTTTGTGGATGCAGAAGTTGTTGGTTTTAACGATGACACTTTATATCTAATGCCTAATGATCACATATCAGGTGTGTTACCAGGGGCTCGTGTTATTCCACAATTGAAAGAAACGGGGCTGCCTGTTGGCATGAGTTTACTTGGTCGTGTGGTTGATGGTTTAGGCCGCCCTCTGGATGGACTTGGAGCAATCCACGCTGAGCATACACTTAAATTTGCACAAAACACCATTAACCCACTTGCGAGAAGACCCATTAATCAGCCTATGGATGTGGGTGTAAGAGCAATTAACTCAGTTATTACAGTCGGACGAGGCCAGAGAATGGGTTTATTCGCAGGAAGCGGTGTGGGTAAGTCAGTGCTACTTGGTATGATGACTAGAGGCTGTGAAGCTGACGTAATAGTTGTAGGTTTAGTTGGTGAGCGTGGTCGTGAAGTTAAAGAATTTATAGATGAAATTTTAGGCGCAGAGGGGCGTAAGCGCTCGGTGGTGGTTGCGGCTCCCGCAGATGCATCTCCACTTATGCGTTTAAAAGGCTGTGAAAGTGCAGTAACGATTGCTGAATATTTTCGGGATCAGGGCTTGAATGTTTTATTGTTATTAGACTCTGTCACTCGATATGCTATGGCGCAACGTGAAATAGCACTGGCAGTGGGCGAGCCACCTGCGACGAAAGGCTATCCACCTTCAGTGTTCGCAAAATTACCCGCGTTGGTTGAGCGTGCTGGTAATGGGGGGGAAGGGCAAGGTTCAATTACCGCTTTTTTCACGGTTTTAAGTGAAGGGGATGATATGCAAGACCCGATTGCTGATGCTGCTCGAGCAATACTTGACGGGCATATTGTGCTTTCACGAGATTTGGCTGATAGCGGCCATTACCCTGCAATTGATATAGAAAAATCGATAAGCCGAGTCATGCCTCAAGTGATCTCTGAAAGTCATTTGCAGCAGGCAAGAATACTTAAACAAGTTTATGCAATGTATCAGCAAAACAAAGATATGATCACATTAGGTGCATATCAAAAAGGCAGTGACCAAATGCTTGATCAGGCAATTATTATGATGCCAACAATCAATGGTTTTTTACAGCAAGGTATGAAAGAAGTACTTAATTATGATCAGTGCTTACAAGAGCTTGCTAAATTGCTAGGACAAGAATGATGGCCAATAACAAACTAGATTTACTCTATAAACTTGAGTCAGAAAAAGAAGAGTCTCTGCGAGTCAATTATATGCAGGCACAGCATCATTTAAATGATAACCAGCAAAAACTATCAGGGCTTAATGATTTTCGTTTAGAGTATGCTCAGCAACTTCACATAAAGGCAAAGCAGGGTCTGACCAGTAGCGGTTTTACTCAGTATCATGCGTTTATAAAGAAGATTGAAGAAGCTATTTTACAACAAGCAAGTACGGTTAATACTGCAAAACAGGTGGTTGAGCAACGAAAAACGCTTTGGCTTGCTCAGCAGGTTAAAGCAAAGGCTATTGCAAAACTAATAGAGAAAAAACAAGCTGCTCACCAAACACGTATAAATAAAGCAGAGCAAAAAATGTTAGATGAGTTTGCAACGAATCAGTTTATGCGCCGCCGAGCCTAATATTATGGCTCGATTTTTGCTTTTAACCCATTAGTGATGTAATTGCGGCTCAAAATTGCCGCCTCGCAGGTACCCAAATGCTTAATGTAACTTTTAACAATTCTAAGACTTTAGCGAATGGATCAGGTTCACAAGATGTTATCAGCACACAAAGTGATAATTTGGCAGATGAACCGAATAGTTTTCTTTCTACATTTAAGATGTTAACTGATGCAAGTGACAAAGAAACCCCTGACACTTCAACCCCTGACACTTCAACTTCTGAAGAATTAATAGTTGATAGCTCTGACTCAGCCAGCAATGTGGCAAAGCAAACGTTATTAACTTCAACAACTGAAAACCAAAACCAGTTAGTTGAAGAGCCAATTGAGGAAGTTTCAGACCACAAGGCGGTGGTAGCGGAATCGACCGAACAGCAGGTATTACCTAAAGCAGTCGATGAGCTAATGGCTCAGATCAACGCCGCGAATCAACAAAAAACGGATGTAGTCGTGCATCCAATATCCACTTCCAATGAAGAGGAAGTTAGTCAGACCGATACAATAAAAATAATTGATTTTTTAAATTCGAAAAAAAGTACTTCAGCTTCTCATTTAGAGGATGAGTCGGTTTCAGTCGTGAAAAATACAGACTTTAATCGTGTTGAGGAGGTTGACAAAATGGTTGGCTCTGAAACTAAAGTGAATGAACTAATTGATTCAGGTACGAAAATGAGTAAGGAAGAAATTGTTACTCCATTAAAGTTAAACGCACAAATAAAAAATGAAGCTGGGGAAGCTGCTCGAGAAGGTAAAGGCCAATTATTGCAGCAAACTTTACAACCCAGCCAAGCTGAATTAGCACATAAGCTTGAAAAAGTAAGCTCACAGATTGAACATAGCAAGGAAGTTAAAGAAGCAGGAGAACAGATAAAAACACCAGCTGATACGAGAAGTTTGAATGAAGATAAGCAAAGTATTGCAGCGCTACATACATCACAACAAGGTGATATTGAACAAAGAACGGCTGATACACCATCCGTGAGAAAACAAAATGAATTGGCCAAACAAATAGGCGAAATAGTAAAGCAAACTGAGTCCCACTTACCAAAAGAAAGCACAAGTTTAGCATCGATTAAAGAGTACTCTGTAGAGCAACGACTAGCGCAACAGTTAGCCTCTTTAACTCCTAAAGAAAGAAGTGCGCTAAAGCAGGGCTTACAGCAGTTAACTAATGAAGGAAGGTCAACACCGCTTGTTGAGCAAGCGTTATCTCAACTGAAGGCGCTAGAAGAAAAGCAGGTTTTAACCGATAAGTCATTACCCAATGATGCTAACTTAGCAGCAGTAAGTGTTTCAGTGGCTAAAAATAAGCCAGCAGCGTACAACAGTACCAAAGTAGATAAAGATACAGCTAAGCATGAAGCTAAATCTGGAATTAAGACTGAAGGAGATCACGGCGCAAAGCAAAACGTGAGTTCCAAAATAAAACAAGACATGAGTGCGTCAATATCCTCTTTGAGTCAAGCGATGCCGACGCCTCAAGTAGAGCAACTATTTAAAGCAATTGCGGCTCCATTAACAAATGGAAGTGCTTCACAATATACTGAATTTGTTAATTATATGCAGCAATTAGACGAAGCCCCAAAAAATATTCAAACACAGCAAAACCATGCAACAGCGCAAAAAATACAAGTAGATCCACAAATGTTACAAGCGGTAAATATTGCTAGAAATGATGCTGCGAAAATACTGCAAGAGAAAGTGTCTATGATGCTGAACTTGAATAATCAAGAGGCTGAAATACGTTTAGATCCCAGAGAGCTAGGCGCTATGCAAATACGTATCCGAACGGATGCAGAGCAGGCACAAGTAAACTTTATCGTTCAAAATCAGCAAGCTAAAGATTTGCTAGAGCAGTCTTTGCCAAAATTAAAAGAGATGCTTGCAGAGCAAGGCATTGAGCTTGGAGAAAGTAATATAGAGCAAGGTGATGGGTCACAAGGCGAGCAAGAGTTAGGCTCTGAACAGCAAGGGCAGTCACAATCGTCATCGTTGGAGCACGGTGAGGACGAAAAAAATAGTCAATCACCGACTCAACAATCCCTAAACGATGGTTCTTCAATAGATTATTACGCCTAACTACTGCTATTATATAGAAATAGGCTCTTAGCTTTGTAGCTTAAACAAGGATTAACATGGCAGAAGAAACTGATTTAGAGATTGAAGAAACGGGTGGTAATAAAAAGAAAATTATTATTATTGCAGCTATTGCCGCAGTGGCTTTAGTCGTTGTAGCAGTATTGTTTTTAACATCCGCTGATGATGAGCCTGTTGAAACCCTAGCAGAAGAAGAAACGGTATCTCAGACCGTTGAATCAAGTAGCTCTTCCGCTGAAACAGGCAGTGCACTATATGTTGCAATGCCAAGGCCATTTGTTTTTAACGTACCTGGTGCGAGCCGAGATCGTATTGTACAGATAAAAGTGCAACTACTTGTGCGTGGGGATGTTAATGAAGAAGTTGCTAAAAAACATATTCCTCTTATTGAAGGTACACTTTTGAGTGTCTTTTCTACCACAACAGCTGATGAATTGAGTACGAGTGCAGGAAAAGAAACATTACGCTTGTCAGCCGTTGATAAAGTTCAAGAAGCAATGGAAGGGGTTGAAGGTAGTAAAGTCATTGAACGCGTACTTTTTACCGGCTTTGTAATGCAGTGAGGTCTTAAGTGAGTGATTTATTATCCCAAGACGAAATCGATGCGCTATTACATGGTGTTGATGATGTTGAAGAGGAAGAGGTAGGCGGCGATGATGAGGGTGATTCAACTGCGCTACAGTATGACTTTTCGTCTCAAGACCGTATTGTTCGCGGTCGGATGCCAACGCTTGAAATTGTGAACGAACGTTTTGCACGCCATATGCGTATCAGTTTATTTAACATGATGCGTCGTACTGCTGAAGTATCGATTAACGGTGTGCAAATGCTGAAGTTTGGGGAGTATATTCACACCTTATTTGTACCAACCAGCTTAAATATGGTGCGCTTTAGACCGTTAAAAGGTACGGGTCTAATCACCATGGAAGCGCGACTTGTATTTATCCTAGTAGATAACTTTTTTGGTGGTGATGGTCGATATCATGCAAAAATAGAAGGGCGAGAGTTTACGCCAACAGAGCGACGCATTGTTCAAATGTTGCTAAAAATTATTTTTGAAGATTACAAAGAAGCTTGGGCACCAGTCATGGATGTGTCGTTCGAGTATCTTGATTCTGAAGTAAACCCTGCAATGGCTAATATTGTAAGCCCAACAGAAGTGGTGGTGATCAGCTCATTTCATATAGAACTTGATGGTGGTGGAGGGGATTTTCACATATCTCTACCTTACTCCATGTTGGAGCCTATCAGAGAGTTATTAGATGCGGGTGTACAATCTGATACAGAAGATACTGACTTACGGTGGAGTAAAGCATTACGCGATGAAATTATGGATGTTGAAGTTGAACTTTCAACCCAATTATTAGAAATTGATTTGACGCTTGCACAAATTATGGATTTGAAAGCGGGTGATGTTATTCCCGTTGAAATGCCTGAACACATTACGGTATTTGTAGAAGAACTACCAACATTTAGGGCAAAAATGGGTCGCTCACGTGATAATGTTGCCTTGCAAATAAGTGAGAAAATTAAACGCCCAGAGTCTGTTAAATCAGAGTTACATGTATTTACAAAGGGTGGCAAAAAACTCGATTCAGATGCAGAATTAGCGGAATTGGAAGAAGATTTACACCTATCAGAAGGTGTGGACTTAGATTGGTAAAGATTGATTATATAAAGGTTTTGATAGTATGAGCGATGATCAAGATACAATGGATGAATGGGCTGCAGCCCTAGCAGAAGCTGAAGAGACTGATGCACCAGATGGTGAGCCTGAAGTTGCTGAACTTGATGAGCTTAAGGACTCAACCGATAACTTATCTTCAGATGAAAAGCGCAAGTTAGATACAATTTTAGATATACCTGTCACCATATCAATGGAGGTGGGGCGTTCTAAAATTAATATTCGGAATTTGCTGCAACTAAACCAAGGTTCGGTTGTTGAACTTGACAGAGTTGCCGGTGAGCCGTTAGATGTATTGGTTAACGGAACTTTGATCGCACATGGTGAAGTAGTTGTAGTGAATGATAAATTTGGTATTCGTTTAACTGATGTTATTAGCCAAGTTGAACGAATTAAAAAGTTACGATGAATAAAATGACACTATGGTTATTGTTAGCTTTTGCTACACCTGTAGCCGCAAAGTCTGCAGCTTCGGGGTTAAGTACCGAGCTGTTGTCAGTGGGCTTATCGCTGATGTTGGTCGTTTTACTTGTGATTGGGTTAGGCTTTTTGGTTAAAAGGTTTAACCCTAATATTGGTAACACACCAGGTTTTAAAGTGATCCGTAGTTTGCCACTTGGAACAAAAGAGCGGCTGATGGTAATTGAGATAGATAATAAACAGCATTTATTAGGTGTAACGCCTGGCAGTATTAACTATTTATATCAGCTTGAACAGCCGCTAGAGCAGGCTGATATGCCGGTATTTGCGAAAGAGTTGAGTCGGTTTATTGGCAAGCAAAATAACAAGAATAATTTAAATGATTAGATTTCTCATCATATTGATAGGTATCGGCTTTTTTCCTTATGCGGGAGCAGAAGGTATTGATGCTCTGAGTATTACGACTAACCCAGATGGGTCTCAAGAATACTCTGTAACTCTACAAGTACTTGCAATTATGACCGCGCTGAGTTTTATTCCAGCGGCAGTTATAATGATGACGTCTTTCACCCGTATTATCGTCGTTTTAGCAATTTTGAGACAAGCTATAGGCCTCCAACAAACACCTTCTAACCAGATTCTTCTGGGTATGTCTTTGTTTTTAACTTTTTTCATTATGGCACCGATATTTAGCCAAATACACGATAAGGCAGTTCAACCTTATCTCAATGAAGAAATGACCTCGCTGCAAGCTTTAAATCAAGCGAAAGAGCCGTTAAAAACATTTATGTTGTCTCAAACACGAATTAAAGATTTAGAAACCTTCGCTAAAATAGCAGGATATGACAGTCTTGATAAGCCAGAAGATACGCCGTTTATAGTTATTATCCCTGCGTTTGTTACGAGTGAGTTGCAAACTGCATTTATTATTGGTTTCATGTTTTTTATACCCTTTCTGATTGTTGACTTAGTCGTAGCCAGTGTTTTAATGGCAATGGGTATGATGATGTTATCGCCGATGATAGTGTCTTTACCATTTAAAATTATGCTGTTTGTATTAGTTGATGGCTGGGGTTTGGTAATGGGTACGTTAGCCCGTAGTTTTGGCTTAGGAACGTGACATGGAACCAGAAGTATTTGTTGATATTCTAAGTGACTCGCTTTTTATAGTGATAAAACTGGTTGCTGCAATCGTTCTACCCGGTTTATTGGTTGGCCTCGTTGTTGCAGTATTTCAAGCAGCGACATCAATTAATGAACAAACTTTAAGCTTTTTACCCAGATTGATTATTACAATTGTTGCGCTCATCATTGGAGGGCATTGGTTTACACAAGTGTTGATGGACTTTTTTATAGGGATTGTAATGCGGATCCCTGAAATAGCAGGTTAGGAATGGAATTTCCTTTAGCCGTTATTATACAGTGGCTTAGTGACTTATTGCTTCCCTTAGTTCGCATTAGCTCGATGATCATGATAATGGCAGGCTTAGGTGCTAAAACAGTGCCAGCGCGAATAAAGATGGCGTTGTCAGTGGTTATTACTCTTGCGGTGATGCCTGTACTGCCCCCTTCCCAGTTTGTCGACTTGTTTTCTTTTGGTATGGTATTTGTTGTTATTCAGCAAATGATTATTGGTATAGCAATTGGGTTTGCATCATTATTATTACTAAATACATTTATCATTGCAGGTCAGATTTTAGCAATGCAAACTGGTTTAGGTTTTGCATCTGTGGTAGACCCAGCAAACGGGTTGAGTGTACCTGCAGTAGGGCAGTTTTATCTCATTTTATCGACACTGCTCTTTTTTGTCTTTAATGGTCATTTAATGATGCTGAAAATGATTATTTTTAGTTTTGAAACGCTCCCTATTAATGGGCAGTGGTGGGTGGTTGATAGCTATTGGCTAATTATTAATTGGGGAGGGTGGATGTTTGCAACTGCATTAGCGCTTTCACTTGCCCCTTTAACAGCCATGTTAGTTATCAATATTTCATTTGGCATAATGACTCGGGCAGCACCTCAAATGAATATTTTTTCAGTAGGGTTTGCGTTTACGTTGATAGCAGGTTTGGCAATTATTTGGGCTACACTTGGTAATTTTGTGGTTCAATATGAATTTCAATGGCTGAAAATGACGGAGTTAATGTGTAACTTAATTGGATGTACGGTGTAAGCAATGGCAGAAGATTCAGGCCAAGAACGTACCGAAGAACCTACCTCAAAGAAAATAGAAGAGGCGCGGAAAAAGGGGCAAATTGCGCGCTCTAAAGAACTAGGCACAACGTTTGTTTTGATTTTTTCTGCTATTGCCTTGTTATTGTATGGACCTGCGCTCGGACAGGGGCTGTATAATATTATGGGCCGCGCCTTAACTCTTAATCGTAATGAAACATATGATACAACTAAAATGTTTTCTGTATGGGATATGGCTTTCGCAGAATTACTATTTCCATTTTCTATGTTTGTACTCATTATTGCTTTAGCAGGAATTATAGGTAATACATTACTAGGTGGGTTTAACTTTAGTTGGCAAGCCGCAGCGCCTAAAGCAAGTAAAATGTCTCCCATGAAAGGCTTAAAGCGTATGCTTGGGCCTCAGGCTGCAGTTGAACTAATCAAGTCGATTCTAAAGTTTATATTGGTTGCAGGTGCTGCAATTTTTCTTATTAACACTTTTTTTTATGAAATACTGCACCTTAGCATTGAGGCAGTACCGGGCAGTATTATCCATTCATTAGAGATACTGGCATGGATGTTTCTAGGACTAAGTTGTACTTTGATTATAATTTCAGCAATTGATGCGCCTTATCAAAGTTATAATCACCATAAACAGCTAAAAATGACACTGCAAGAGGTGAAAGATGAATATAAAAACTCTGAAGGTGATCCGCAAATTAAGGCTCGTATCAGGCGAACACAGCGAGAAATGTCACAACGAAGAATGATGCAAGATGTACCTGATGCCGATGTGGTGGTGACTAACCCGACACATTATTCTGTCGCGCTTAAATATGATACCGATAAAGCAGGTGCGCCGATGGTAATAGCTAAAGGTGTTGATGAATTGGCCATGCAAATTCGAAAGGTTGCCATAGGTAATGAAGTGCCAATTGTTGAATCACCATTGTTAACACGTTCTTTGTATCATACTACTGAAGTAGGAGAGCAAATACCTGATCAGCTCTTTACTGCGGTAGCACAAGTTTTAGCATATGTTTTTCAGCTTAAGCGTTTTAATAAAGGGCGAGGTCGTAAGCCAACCTCATTAAGTAAAGACTTGTCTATTCCCGACCACCTAAAACATTAATAACGATAATTGGCTCACTACTTGCTTTAGTAGCTTAGTGTCAATATTTTGCAGTTGTTAAGTTATGGAATTTAAAGCAGTTTTATCACAGCTCAATAAAGATAAAAAAGAATACGCTAAAGGTGTAGGTACGCCTTTACTGGTGCTTGCGGCTCTGGGTATGGTTATTTTGCCGTTACCCCCATTTTTGCTGGATATTCTGTTTTCGTTCAATATTGCATTATCTCTTGTGGTCTTACTAGTTACTGTTTATACCATGAAGCCATTAGAGTTTGGTATGTTTCCGGCTGTATTGTTAATTGCGACGATTATGCGTCTGGCTTTGAATGTTGCAAGTACACGTGTTGTACTTTTAGAAGGACACAATGGTGGAGATGCCGCGGGTAAAGTGATTGAAGCGTTTGGCTCAGTTGTTATTGGCGGAAATTATGCTGTTGGTCTTGTGGTATTTTTAATTCTGATCATTATAAATTTTGTTGTAATCACCAAAGGTGCAGGGCGTATTTCTGAGGTGTCAGCGCGTTTTACCTTGGATGCTATGCCAGGTAAGCAAATGGCGATTGATGCAGATTTAAACGCCGGGTTTATAAGTGCAGAAGACGCTAGAGCTAGGCGTGAAGAGGTAACTCGAGAAGCTGACTTTTATGGTTCTATGGATGGTGCTAGTAAGTTTGTAAAAGGTGATGCAATAGCGGGTATCGTAATATTGGCTATTAATATTATCGGTGGTTTGTTTGTTGGAATGATCCAGCATGACCTGACTTTTGGTAGGGCAATGGAAGTATATACGTTGCTAACAATCGGTGATGGATTAGTTGCGCAATTACCATCACTTTTATTATCAATTGGTACCGCAATTGTGGTGACTCGACAAAATGAGTCTCATAATATGGGTGATCAGTTTAAGTCTCAGCTTGGTAACGAAAAGTCTCTGTTTATCGCTTCAGGCATCTTAACCGTAATGGGGCTTGTTCCTGGTATGCCGCATGTTGCATTTTTAAGTTTGGGCGCTTTATTAGGTTATCTTGCTTATTACACCCACAAGCAAAAGAGTGAGGCGGCTGAAAACAATGCTGGGCAAGAAGCTAAAGGTACTGATATTGCCAACAAGCAAGAACAAAAAGAGTTGGGATGGGATGATGTTCAACCTGTAGATGTCATTGGTTTAGAAGTTGGCTACCGTCTTATTCCACTGGTTGATCAATCACAAGGTGGAGAGCTATTAAGTCGTATAAAGGGCGTGCGTAAGAAGCTATCTCAAGAGCTTGGCTTTTTGGTACCGCCAGTACATATTCGTGACAACTTAGAGCTTGACCCAAACGCGTATAACATCACATTAATGGGTGTTGGATCTGGCGAAGGTGAATTAAAACATGGTGACGAGCTAGCGATTAATCCAGGGCAGGTATTTGGTCCTATCAAGGGGGTGGAGACAAAAGACCCTGCATTTGGTCTAGATGCGGTTTGGATTAAACCCGAGCAAAAAGACGAAGCGCATTCTTTAGGTTATACAGTCGTTGATGCGGCGACAGTAGTTGCGACACATATTAGTCAGTTGCTAACCAACAATGCTTCGTTATTGTTAGGCCATGAGGAAGTGCAAAACTTATTGGACATGTTGGCTAAGAGTCATCCTCGACTCGTAGAAGGGTTAGTACCTGATGTACTTCCTCTCACTACCATTGTAAAAGTCCTACAAAATTTACTTAATGAAGGCGTTGCAATTCGTGACATGCGCTCAATAGTTCAGACCCTTGTCGAATACGGACCACGCAGCCAAGACCCAGATGTATTAACGGCTGCAGTAAGAATTTCACTGCGTAGATTAATAGTTCAAGATGCGGTTGGTAATGCTGATGAAATCCCTGTCATAACATTGGCACCTGAGTTGGAACAGATGTTGCATCAGTCACTTCAGAACGCAGGTGATGAAGGGGCAGGTATCGAACCAGGTCTTGCTGAACGGCTTCAAAACTCATTGAGAGAAGCCCACCAAACGCAAGAGATGCTAGGTGATCCGTCCATTTTATTAACCTCAGGTATGTTAAGAAGCGTGCTTTCAAGATTTGTTAAACATACGATCCCAGGCCTTCGCGTGATGTCATATCAAGAAGTGCCAGATGAAAGACAAATAAAGATTGTGAGCTCGGTTGGACAGTAATAGGATTTAAGGGGTTGTAACATGAAAATCAAACGTTTTTTTGCCAAAGATATGCGCACTGCACTTAAAGAAGTGAAAGAAGAGCTAGGTGTAGATGCTGTCATTATGTCAAATAAAAAGTTGGCTGATGGCGTGGAAATTGTTGCTGCAATAGACAATGATCGCGCACCAGTAGCTCCTACACATGAAGAGCCGATGGAGCAACAGCCTCAAACTCGTTCAGCTTCGCCTCGTTTTGTTCGCCCTGAATCTCTGCGTGCACGCCCTGAACCTCAGGCCCCTGTTGCAGACAGCCTTGAGGCACTATTGGAACGTCAAGCCCCGCGTCCTCGCTCTGCACAATTAGCCTCTATGTTTTCGCAATCAGGCATAGATACAGAGCAAGTTTTTAAGGCTCGTCAACAAGCCCCTCAAGATAACCGGGTTCAAGAGCCTGCACAACAAAGCCTCAAAAGCCATACTAATCCGTCTCAACATGTCGCTAATGAAAGAATGCAAGCGGCTGCAGACTGGCAGTTTGAAGATGAGTTAGAGTCTGGGTTTGGGGATGATATGAATCATAGTAGTCCCGAAAATAATGAAATGACTTCCATGCGTGAAGAAATGAATGCTATTCGTCAACTTTTAGAGCATCAAGTCTCTGGCTTGATGCAACAAGATATGGCGCGCAGAGACCCTACTCGAGCTTGTTTAATCGACAGACTCCAGGGTATGGGAATTGATGCCGAGGTAGCACAGCAGATGGCGTGCTTTATTCCCGATGATGTATCACGAAAAGAAGCATGGAATGCACTTTTAAACATGGTTGTAAACCAAATGCATACCACTAATAATGACATTCTTCGTCAAGGTGGAGTCTATGCATTTGTGGGCCCTACAGGTGTTGGCAAAACAACGACCGTTGCTAAATTAGCTGCGCTGGGCGCACAAAAATATGGTGCTGATAAAGTTGCACTTATCACCACCGATACATACCGTATAGGTGCTTATGAGCAGTTATCTACTTACGGACGCATTATTGGCTGTCCGGTAAAACAAGTCAAAGATGCTAATGAACTTGCAGAAGTTTTATATCACTTACGCAATAAGCGACTAATATTAATAGATACAGCAGGTATGAGCCAAAGAGATTTGCGTTTAACCGAGCAATTAAATACTTTAATGCGTAGTACCCGGGTTGATATTCGTAGCTATTTAGTATTAAGTGCAACATCACAGATGCATGTATTGCAAGAAACAGTGCGTCACTTTCAAAAAGTTAATTTAAGTGGCTGTATCTTTACTAAACTTGATGAATGTCTGAGTTTGGGTGAGATTATTAGCATAGCGATTCAAAATCGCTTGCCAATAGGGTATCTTACCAATGGACAGCGAGTTCCTGAGGATATTCGTGTTGCGAATGCTCAAAAGCTAGTCAAAAAAGCGGAACAATTGTATTTAAAGAGAATAAAAGCACAACATTCGAGACCTGCAGCAGTAGCGTCTCAGACAGTAGGAATGTATGATTAACACAGTATTAGATCAAGCAAGTGGCCTGCGTAAAATGAGTCAAAATAATAATCACGGTGTTAAAGTTATTGCGGTAACAGGTGGTAAAGGTGGGGTTGGCAAAACTAATGTCTCCTTAAATACTGCAATCGCACTGGGTCAGCAAGGAAATCGTGTCTTGGTATTGGATGCTGATTTGGGTTTGGCAAACTGTGATGTCATGTTAGGTCTTAGAGTTGAGAAAAATTTATCACATGTGCTTTCTGGTGAGTGTGAGCTAGATGAAATATTAGTCGAAGGACCTGCGGGAATTAAAATTGTGCCTGCTACGTCTGGGTCGCAAAGTATGGTGGAGCTAACACCAGCAGAACATGCAGGTCTTATTCGCGCATTTAGTGAGTTAAATACTGAATTTGATATACTTATCGTAGATACTGCAGCTGGCATTTCGGATATGGTGCTGAGCTTTTCTCGTGCAGCACAAGATGTGATGGTAGTCGTGTGTGATGAACCTACATCAATAACTGACGCTTATGCACTCATAAAGGTATTAAGCCGTGAGCATGGTGTTTATAAATTTAAAATTGTTGCAAATATGGTGCGAAGCTTGCGAGAAGGGCAAGAATTATTTGCTAAACTCTCAAAAGTAACGGATAGGTTTTTGGATGTAGCTTTGGAGCTTGTAGCAACAGTACCGTTCGATGAAAATATGCGTAAGTCGTCAAGGCGTCAAAAGACGATTGTTGAGTTGTTTCCCAATTCACCTGCAGCGGTCGCATTTAGAGGTCTTGCGAGTAAGGCTGTAAAGTGGCCAATACCGCATCAGCCATCGGGGCATTTAGAGTTTTTTATTGAACAATTAGTCAATGGTTAACTATGGCATCATCGGTGAGTAAAGCGATGGGGTATCAGACATCTGAACATTTACATAAAGTGGTGGAACGTCATGCATCACTGGTCAAAAAAGTTGCGTGTCATATGCTGGCGCGTCTACCTGCAAATATTCAATTAGATGATTTGATACAATCTGGCATGATAGGGCTAATTGAAGCAACTAAAAATTTTGATGCATCAAAAGGAGCCAGTTTTGAAACGTTTGCTGGTATTCGCATTCGAGGTGCAATGTTAGATGAGATCCGCAGAGGTGATTGGGCTCCTCGTTCAGTTCACCGTAAAAGTAGAATGGTTGCAGAAGCCATCGCAGAACTTGAATCTACACTCAATCGAGAGCCAAAAGATACGGAAATAGCTGAAAAACTTGATATTACGCTGGATGAGTACCATCATATCTTAAGTGATGTGAATAGCAGTAAAGTCATAGGTATTGAGGACTTAGGTGTAGATGAAGATGTTATTTCACCTGCAGACAACGATTTATCGCTAGACAAACCATTTAATAACGTTAAAAATGAACGTTTTAACGAGTCGTTAGTGGCAGCGATAAATGCTTTGCCAGAAAGAGACGCCCTAGTGTTGTCGCTTTATTACAACGATGAAATGAATTTAAAAGAGATCGGGCAAATACTAGATGTAAGTGAATCTCGTGTTAGCCAAATTCATGGGCAGGCAATGATAAGGCTAAGAGCCAAAATCAATGACTGGGTCAATTAGAGTAAAAATAATAGGTTCAAACCTCACTGGAGGATGTTTTGGATAAAAACATGAAAATTCTCGTGGTTGATGATTTTTCTACAATGAGGAGAATAATCAAAAATCTGCTTAGAGATTTAGGCTTTACCAATGTACAAGAAGCTGATGATGGCAGTACTGCGCTTCCAATGCTACAAAACCAAGAGTTTGATTTTGTAGTAACAGATTGGAATATGCCTGGCATGCAAGGTATCGATTTGCTACGAGCTATTAGAGCGGATGATAACCTTAAGCATATCCCAGTGTTAATGGTGACTGCGGAAGCTAAAAAAGAACAAATTGTGGCAGCTGCACAAGCTGGGGTTAACGGCTACATTGTTAAACCTTTTACTGCAGGAACACTAAAAACAAAGTTAGAAAAAGTGTTTGAACGTTTAGGCTAAGAACTAAGAAGGAGAGGCTAATGTCAACGCCTTCTGTGCCTCAGATCAGTCTTGAGCAGGCAAAACAGCTTGTTGCTTATCTAGAGCAAGGTGAACAAGAAAAAGCAGATCAATTAATTCTGGATGCTGCCAATAAAGAGCAATCTGAGTTATTTGCAGAGGTGGGTAAATTAACCCGCCAGCTGCATGAGTCACTAAAGAGCTTTGAACTCGACACGCGTCTTGCTGATTTGACGACTGATGCCCTTCCTGATGCAAAGCAACGTTTAAACTACGTTATGGAACTGACGGAAAACGCTGCTAATAAAACGATGGACGCTGTTGAAGCAAGCTTGCCGCTTGCACAACAGTTAGCAGATGATTTGTCTGATATAAAACCGACTTGGGATCGCCTAATGAGGCGTGACATACAACTTGGTGAGTTCAAGTCACTATGCCATGATTTAGACAATTTCATGCAAGGGTCACAAACGCGGACTGATGAACTGCAAAGTTTGATGACTAATGTGCTAATGGCTCAAGATTATCAAGATTTAACAGGACAAGTTATACGCAGAGTTATAGAGCTGGTAAGAGAAGTTGAAGATAGTCTCATAAATCTGTTAACCGTTTTTGGCACCTCTGATGAACTACCGAGTAAAAGTCAGCAAACTCAAAGCAAGGCCGTTTTACCAAATGAGATTGACGCTGACGTAAACGAGATTTCAGGGCCGGAAGGGCCCATTATTGATGCAGATACTCGAGATGATGTGGTATCAGGTCAAGATGAAGTTGATGATTTGCTATCAAGTTTAGGCTTCTAATAGGAGAGTATGCATGAGCTTTGAAGTCGATGAAGATATCCTACAAGACTTTCTCGTCGAAGCTGGAGAGATCCTTGAATTGTTGTCTGAGCAGCTTGTAGAGTTAGAAAATAACCCTGAAGACAAAGACCTTTTAAATGCGATTTTTAGAGGGTTTCATACAGTTAAAGGTGGCGCTGGCTTTTTAAGCATGACCGAGTTGGTTGATGCATGTCATGGTGCAGAAAATGTGTTTGATGTGTTGCGTCAAGGGCAGAGGAAAGTGACTTCAGAGCTAATGGACGTTATTCTCCAATCGCTTGACACCATCAATGAAATGTTCGCACATATACAAAACCGTGAAAAACCTGAGCCTGCAGACCCAGCTCTTCTTGAGACTCTTCACCAACTTAGTAAACCTCAATCTGAGGACGAAGTAATTGCTGTCGAATCACCTGCAGAGGATTCGACACATCACCCTGAAGAAGCAATCAGTGCAGACGATATTTTGTTTGATATGGATGCACAAAGCCCGGAAGCTGCGTCAGGCGAAGATGATAGTATTGATGAAATCACTGAAGATGAGTTTGAAAGCTTACTTGATGAACTGCACGGCAGTGGTAATGGGCCTGCAGTTGTAGAAGAGGATAAAGCGCCAAACGTTAGTGGTACGCAAAGTGGGGGGGATATCACGGATGATGAGTTCGATAATTTACTTGATGAATTACATGGGGTAGGGAGTTTTGGCTCAATTAGTAAAGATGAAAACTCAACGCCTACAACACCAGTACAAAAGCCAGCGGCTGGTCAACCATCAAATAGTATGGACGATGATGAAATTAATGATGATGAGTTTGAAGCATTATTAGATGAATTGCACGGAAAGGGAAGTGCACCTAGTTCAATTGAAGCAAGTGCACCTGCACCAGTTGAACAGCCTAAAGCAGTGCCAAAGCCAGTAGCAGCGCCAAAGCCAGCGACACCAGCGAAGCCACCTACTCCAGCACCAGCTACAAAAGCGCCTGCCCCTGAAACAAAAGCCCCTGTTGCTGCTAAGAAGCCACCAGCTCCTCAAGCAGAGACAACAGTTCGGGTAGATACCAAACGTCTAGACCAAATTATGAATATGGTTGGCGAGTTGGTTTTGGTTCGAAATAGACTAGTGAGCTTGGCTAACAACACTAATAGTGAAGCTATGGGTAAGGCAATCTCTAATCTTGATGTGGTTACTGCAGACTTGCAAGGTGCAGTTATGAAAACCCGCATGCAGCCGATTAAGAAAGTATTTGGTCGTTTCCCACGTGTAGTAAGAGATTTAGCTCGTAGCTTGAAAAAAGATATCAACCTTGTCTTAGAAGGTGAAGAAACCGATTTAGATAAGAACTTAGTTGAGGCTTTAGCTGATCCTTTAGTTCACTTGGTAAGAAACTCCGTAGATCACGGTATTGAAATGCCAGATGTACGAGAAGCCGCAAATAAAGTTCGCACTGGTACTGTGACTTTGGCGGCCTCACAAGAAGGTGACCATATCTTACTTACCATTCGTGATGATGGTGCTGGTATGGATCCTGAGAAGCTTAAAAAAATAGCAATCAATAAAGGCGTTATTGACTCTGATCAAGCGAGTCGATTATCAGATACTGAAGCATACAACTTAATATTCGCACCAGGCTTCTCTACTAAAGAGGAAATTTCTGATATTTCAGGGCGTGGCGTGGGTATGGATGTGGTGAAAACAAAAATCACCCAGCTCAATGGTTCTATCAACATCCAGTCAGAACTTGGTGTTGGTACTGTATTAGAAATAAAAGTTCCACTAACACTGGCTATTTTACCTACACTAATGGTAGTGGTTGGTCAACAAACATTTGCTTTGCCTTTAGCGGGGGTGAGCGAAATTTTCCACTTAGATTTAACCAAAACCAATATTGTTGATGGACAACTCACGATTATTGTTCGTGAAAAAGCCATTCCTCTGTTCTACTTAGAGCACTGGTTGGTTAAAGGAGCAGATAGAAGTACTCGCAAAGCAGAAGGCCATGTAGTTATCGTTCAAATCGGTACTAAGCAGGTAGGCTTTGTGGTTGATTCCTTAATTGGTCAAGAAGAAGTGGTTATCAAACCTCTTGATGCGCTATTGCAAGGGACTCCTGGCATGGCCGGTGCAACTATAACATCAGATGGTGGTATTGCACTTATCTTGGATGTGCCAAACATGCTTAAGCATTATGCAGGCAAATAGCAGCCTCTGATTTTAGCCAGTTAGACACAGTGGTGCCTTGGGCACCACTTTTTCGATCTAAATTTTAAATGAGCGTGCCAATGGCAGTTAAAGTTTTAGTAGTTGATGATTCAAGTTTTTTTAGACGTCGAGTTAGTGAAATACTTGAACTAGATAGTGATATTAAGGTGATAGACTTTGCAGTGAACGGCAAAGAAGCCGTTGAGAAGGCTGCTCAATTAAAGCCTGACGTTATCACGATGGACGTAGAAATGCCGGTATTGGATGGCATTAGTGCTGTGAAACAAATAATGGCTTCAAATCCTACGCCAATCTTAATGTTTTCGTCTCTAACCAGAGAAGGGGCCGGCGCTACTTTAGATGCCCTTGATGCTGGTGCATTAGATTTCTTACCTAAAAAGTTTGAAGATATTGCGCGCAATAGCGATGATGCCATTAAGTCTTTGCAAACTAAGGTAAAAGAAATTGGTCGCCGAAGACTACCTCGGTTTGCAGCAAGTACTGCAGCTCGACAATCTCCTAGGCCAACGACTGCTCGCTCAAATTCTAGTATTAGCCAGCCTGATAGGACCTTTCAGCGCGCAGGCAATGCAAATATATCAAGTGGTACTGCTAAGGCATCGGGAAAGAAATACCAACTGGTTGCTATTGGCACCTCCACAGGTGGTCCTGTGGCACTACAAACTATTTTAACGCAGCTGCCTGCAAACTTCCCTTACCCAATTTTGTTAATACAGCATATGCCAGCGGCGTTTACTCCTGCTTTTGCAACTAGATTGAATAGCCTGTGTAAAATAAGAGTTAAAGAAGCTCAACAAGGGGATAGGCTTGAACCTGGGGTTGCGTATTTGGCACCAGGTGGTCAGCAAATGATGGTTGAGTCTCGTGGTTCACTTAAGGTATTTGAAGATGATAGCCCTCGAATTACTTATAAGCCAAGTGTTGATATTACGTTTGCAAGTGCAGCCAAAGCATATCAAGGTGATGTTTTAGCCGTTGTCCTGACTGGGATGGGGGCTGATGGTAGAGATGGTGCGCGTATGCTTAAGCAAGCAGGTGCTACTATTTGGGCACAGGACGAAAAAACCTGTGTTGTCTACGGAATGCCACAAGCTATCGCAAACGCAGGGCTAGCGAGTGAACACGTTGCACTACCAGATGTAGCAAATCGAATTAGCAAAGAAGTAGGGTGTTAACGGATAACACTGTGCAGTAGATGTACGATAATAATAACAATAAACTTGTATCGTAATTTGGGAGAATGTATTCGCTCGTGAAAATTTGGACAGTAGCAAACCAAAAAGGGGGAGTAGGGAAAACAACTACTACAGTGAGCTTGGGAGGAATATTAGCTCTGCAAGGGAAGCGAGTACTGTTAATTGATACTGACCCTCACGCATCTTTGACTTATTATTTCGGTATAGATTCTGAAGAGCTTGAAGTTAGTGTTTATGATATTTTTGCTCGAGGCAATGCAATGCAAAGTGAAGAGATCTTGCAAGCATTGTGCCCTTCGACGATAGATAATTTGGACATATTGCCTGCAACTATGGCAATTGCAACATTAGATAGAAGCATGGGCAATCGGGCTGGGATGGGGCTGGTATTAAAAAAAGCGCTGGAAAAGATTAGCGAGCATTACGACTATGCAATATTAGATTGTCCCCCTGTACTAGGTGTTTTGATGGTCAACGCACTGGCTGCCAGTGAACGAATATTGATACCCGTACAAACCGAATTTTTGGCACTTAAGGGGCTGGATAGGATGATGCGGACAATGGAATTAATGCAAAGTTCGCAATCTAAGAAATATCAATATACCATAGTACCTACTATGTATGATAAGCGCACGAAGGCTTCGTTAGAGGCATACAAGAATTTATTATCCAATTATAAAGAATATGTTTGGCCCGGTGTTATTCCTGTGGATACTAAGTTCCGAGATGCGAGCCTAGCGCAAAAAGTTCCAATTGAGTATTGTCCAAAATCTCGAGGGGTGTTTGCTTATCGTGCTTTATTGGATTATTTGTTGCAGGTCAATTAGAGGTATAGATGAGTAAACAGTTGTTTGCTAATGAAAAAGTAATGAAACAATATTTGGGTGCGCTACTGAATGAAGAAGAGCCTGGAGATAGTTCGTTGCTACCTGTTGCTAAGTTACTTGAACAAGTTCCAGATGTATCCGAGCAACCACAGGATGTTATAAAAGAAACACCGATAAAAAAACAAGTTGTAGAAGCTAAGTTAAAGCCGATTGTTACGCAGGAAATCCCTGAAGAACAAACAAAAAATCTTGAGATAACAGAAAATAATACTATTATCAAAGAATCGGCTGAAGTATCAAATCAATTAGTTAGCGCAAAGGAAGCTTACGGTGAAAATGAGTTCCAAGCGTTGTTTTTTGAAGTGGCGGGGCTCACTCTTGCGGTACCTTTAAAATCATTGGGTGGAATTCACCAATTAGGTGAAGTTAATCAACTCTTTGGTAAGCCAAAATGGTTTAAAGGGGTAATGTTAAATCGCGATGAAAAATTAAATGTAGTTGATACAGCACGATGGGTTATGCCTGAAAAATTTTCCCCAGAATTGGAAGAGGGACTTGATTACCAATATTTAATCACTTTAGGTGATAGCCCCTGGGGTTTATTAGCGGAAAACTTGGTTAATAACATTACTTTACGACCAGATGATGTAAAATGGCGTACGGGAGATGGTAAGAGACCATGGCTAGCAGGCGTCATAAAAGAAAAAATGTGCGCTTTGATTGATGTAGAAAATTTAAACCGCTTGCTTGAGCAAGGCCTCGATAGTCGAGAGCAGTAAATAAGATCTTTTTGGAGTTGAACCATGAGCCAAGATAGACTACTTTCCGCAGACAAGAATGCCGATAGTAATGATGAAGTTCTTCAATGGGTGACGTATAAGCTCGAGGATGAAACATACGGTATAAATGTAATGCAGGTGCAAGAAGTATTGCGTTATACTGAAATAGCACCGGTTCCCGGCGCACCAGCATACGTTTTGGGTATAATAAACTTACGCGGTAACGTAGTGACAGTGATAGATACGCGAGCGCGTTTTGGTTTAGTTAGCTCTGAAGTAACTGACAATTCTCGTATTGTGATCATTGAAGCTGAGAAACAAGTCATCGGTATATTAGTCGACAGCGTTGCAGAGGTTGTTTACTTACGTAGTTCTGAAATAGACAGTGCTCCAAATATAGGCACAGAAGAAAGTGCTAAGTTTATCCAGGGTGTATCTAATCGTGAAGGCGAATTATTGATCCTTGTCGATTTGAATAAACTACTCAATGATGATGAGTGGGATGAATTGAGTCATATATAAGTTGTGGAAGTAGTAAACAATAATATTATCTTACTGGTATTGGTTGCCTCAAGTCTATTGGTTGTTGTATGTTTGGGGCTGATTTTTATGTTAAGTAAACGCCTAGGCTACAGTCAGCAGGAAGTCTTTGCCCTCACTCATAAGATTAAAGATACCAATGATCAAACGGCAATTTTACGAAGTGAAATTGCAGAGGTTCGTAGCAGCTTGATGAGTATTGGAAAGCGACTCGTTGCTTGTGAAAGTTATGCTAAAGAATTGGCACAACAACAAGCTGTGCAAAAGTACGATGATCCCGATGCAAAAATTTACTCGCGTGCGGTCAAAATGATTGAGCTGGGAGCTGACTTGCAAGAGATAATGCGTGAATGTGAACTACCTCGTGCAGAGGCAGAGTTATTAATGTCTTTACATCAAAAATCGTAATTACGCTTTTATGTCTAATTTGTTACTGAACCCTTGCCAGCCAGGTGGAAATTTCCCACGCAAAACATACGAAAAAGCAATGAGTTCTGCGATTACATAGTAGAGCTCTTTTGGGATCTCTTCATGTAAATCTAGTTGACTTAGCGTGTTTGCCAACTCAGCATCTTCATGTATCATAATGCCCTTTTCATTTGCCAGAGCAACTATTTCATCTGCAAGTTCACCAAAGCCTTTACACGCAATGTGAGGTGAGCTGCCAGCCTCATATAACAATCCGATCGCTGTTTTTTGTTTCATGATCTCACTTCCTATACCTTGATGTTAACAATCGCATGGTGTTCATAAAATGTATGTAATTGTTGGGCATCTTCGTTAAGTATAATCTCATTGACTTGAAGGCCATGAGCACAGAGTTTTCTTCGTAAAGCATCAAGATGAGGCTCTGCCATGTCACATACCTGTTTGCTGTTACCGATTATTTCACATTCAAGCGCTTTGTCCATAAGTTCAGCATGCGCACTAAGCTTACCCATGTTTGCATAATCAAAGTTTAAACGCACAAACCATACTGTTTTTTCAGGCATTTTTGCTTTTGCAGGCTTTTTATATTGACCAATTTGTAGTTCAGTTTGTCTGCATTCAGCTGGTACTTTCATTGGCATAAGGAGGTTAAGTAATAGCTGGGTTTCACTTTCTATCTTTTGAGTAGTTGGTGGCGTAAGTTGTACACTGGATGAAAAACTATTTTGTAGCTGTGATAACTCAGCTAATAAGTTGCTATTCAATTGCTGAAGGTGTGGCACCAGCTGTTTGGCAGACACATTTTTTGAATTTGGTAATAAGGTCTCAAGTAAAGTGTTAAGGCGCTGAGTTTGGTCATTATCCTCAGGCATTGATTGTGCTGACAATGCTTTTGGTGAGGCCAGTAAAGTAACTAGAAGTTTATCCAGTGCCTGCGTAAAGCTGTTGGCCATTACCAAAGGTGCAGATTGTGTGTTGGTATTTACTAACCCAGGGACCATGCTATTTAACTCGCTAGCTACAAGGCTAGCAGAGATATTATTTGCATCAATCATACGGCTAAATGCTTGGTGTACAAGTTTTGACATATCAACCGACTGGGGATGCTTATATTGACTGAGTTGTGATATTTTTTCACTGATTACTTGGCTGTTTATGGGTTTTAGGGCTGATGTGTCGGATTGGTTGATAAGTTTAAGCAGTGGCTCAAATAACATTCTTTCAATTGGAAGACTTGCTTTGTACAAACTGTTGAGTTGTGTAGGATATGGTAACGGTCGGTTTATGTTATCACGAGCGCTCACATCATTATCAGTAGGCAAGTGCGTATTGTTTGTTTGTAATGGTGTTTTTAGTTGATTTGTATTTAAGCTTGATAACATAGGTTGAGTGAGCGGAGTTTGTGATTGTGCGGCCACATTTTTACCCAATAATTTGCTATTTTCATCTTTTGGCGTCGTATTACGATGAATAATCGGGGCTAATACATTTTTTAGCTGCGCTACTAATTTTACAATAGGTGGCAGTGTTTGCGTTTGCATCGGAGGTTGGCGAACCATCAGTGGCAGTGCATCTTGTTTGACTATTGTCTGGTTGGTGCTTGGCTGAGATACATGTAATGCGCTTTGTGCTTTATTTACCTGTTTAAATGGTTTTGTTAACCATTGGCCAATTGCCTGTTCTACTGCTTGTTTAATATCTTGAAGGGTAATGTTAAACATTGGCTTCGCGTAATTTAAGGTATGTACGTTTGCTACGGTGTCAGTATTTTTCACTGGGGGGATGTGGGCCACTTGATTTAACTTGCCTTTTACTGATTGCTTTAAATCAATGCTGCGTTGCTCACTTGATGTTTTTATTTCTACACCCTGTATATTGGTTTGTAACTTGGCATGTTGCCATTTTTAGCGGACCTATCTGTGGTGCACTGCTGAGGTTACTAATCGATAAACTCAGGGGCTGTTGTTGTGCAGAAAACTTAACTTGCAGGGCATGTTTTTCAACTAATATCAACGGTCTTTTGCCGAGCAAGGCCAGTTGCTCAGCAACTTTTTGTTTACTCAATACACTACTAAATAGTTGATCCGCAAAACCGTTGAGCAGCTTAAGCTGAACTTTATTTTCATTTGCTTGTAGTTGTGCAACTAACTTATGCTCACCATGGAGGATCTTTGCAAGAGAGGGGTCTAGTGCCAATTTAATTCCCAGTTGTTCCAGTATAAGCTGTGGGTTTGACCCTGTGTGCACACGAGCATTGGTGATTAAGCTTGATTCTGCCATTCCTCCTTTAAGTAACGTAAGGAGTGATAGAAGATCATTCGCAGCCTTAATATTAATAACTTGGTCAACACTCTTTATAGTCAGTGTTTGACCATTATTATTTAACGTTATATGTGCTTCGTTCAAACGAAGTGGCTGTTGGTTTGCGTCTTTGGTGGCCAAGCGAATGGTTTGCCAGCGGCCATTTATTTCAACATCCATTTGTAATGAATCGGGTTTGATTTGCACATTATGCGCAACAAACTGACTAGATTTTTTGCTGAGGTCAATATTTGTACGGCCTTCGTTTAAAGCTGCGTTTGCATCAGGTGTTGTCGAATATTGAATAGAAATCGGTGGCTTATTCATTATTTTAAATCAAATTTCCGTTAATCGGTCGCAAGGCGTTATTCGTATTACCATACCATTATGGTAGACTAACGCCCAATTTTGGGTAATGAGAATAACCAATTTGCTAGAGATTAAATCTGTTACTTGTACTAAACAAGAGCGCTGTCTGTTTGAGTCGCTAAGCTTCTTTTTGGGAGCTGGGGAGATTCTGCAAATTGAAGGCCCAAATGGTGCCGGTAAAACGTCACTGTTACGAATTATTGCAGGCTTTGCACGACCAGACGAGGGTGAAATATTTTTTGATTCAAAGCCAATTAGCCAATACTACGATGAGTTTGCCGCTCAGCTATTGTTTATTGGTCATAAGAGCGGTGTAAATGGTCAACTAAGTGCATATGAAAATGTATGCCATTGGTTGCAAATACATGGTTATAAAGTAGATAAACAAGCTTATGAGTTGTTATCTGAGCTTGGCTTAGTTGGATTAGAGGACGCTCCTGTGCGGACACTTTCAGCGGGGCAACAGCGACGTGTTGCGTTGGTAAGGTTATGGTTGAATGATGCAAAGCTTTGGGTGTTAGATGAACCATTCACAGCACTTGATAAAAAGGGTGTAATACTTTTACAAGGGCAATTTGCTAAGCACCTCGCAAAAGGTGGGTCTATTTTATTGACTACGCACCAAGACTTAACGACACATTTTGACGCGCTTAAAACACTTGTTTTGGAGTATCAGTTCTGATGATGCATCACTCCTACTGGCAGCTATTTATTAGTGTTTATAAAAAAGATGTGACGTTGGCTTTTAGACAACGCTCAGAGATTGTTAATCCACTGCTGTTTTTTTTGATTGTGATTACTTTATTTCCTTTGGCTATAGGTCCAGAACCCACACTTTTGACTCGAATGGCGCCTGGTATTATTTGGGTAGCAGCATTACTTTCTACCATGTTAGGGTTAGATAAGCTGTTTAGAGACGACTTTAATGATGGTTCTTTAGAGCAGTTAATAGCCTCTCCTTATCCGTTACCGCTGTCTGTATTGGCTAAAGTCTTAGCGCATTGGACAACAACAGGCTTACCTATGGTGATCATGGCCCCCGTGTTTGCTCTATTAATGAACTTAGAAGCTCAAGCCCTTGGCGCGACAGTACTGACGCTTTTAATTGGCACACCATTGCTGAGTTTTATCGGTGCAATTGGCGCGGGGCTTACTGTAGGTTTACAAAAGGGAGGAATACTGATGAGCTTGCTGGTCTTGCCTCTTTACATCCCTGTACTAATTTTTGCGACGTCCGCCATTGATACCAGTAGTATGTCTTTAGCGTATGGTGGGCAACTAGCAATCCTCGGTGCCATGTTGGCTATTGCCTGCGTATGTGCACCGATAGCAATATCGTCAGCATTAAAAGTGAGTGTAAATTAACATGTGGAAATGGTTACATCCCTATGCAAAAGCAGAGCGTGCGTATCAGTTGTGTAACACGCTACTGCCGTATTTTGCAGTTATCACCTTAGTATGTTTAGTTATTGGTTGGGTTTGGGGGCTTGCCTATGCGCCTGCAGATTATCAACAAAAAGATAGCTATCGCATTATTTTTATTCACGTGCCATCGGCTATCTTGTCAATGGGAGCGTACTCATCAATGGCGATAGCGGCCATTATAGCTCTAGTATGGCAAATTCGTAATGCTGAACTGGCCGTGATTTCTATAGCACCTGTCGGCGCTGCTATGACTGCTATTGCACTCTTAACCGGTGCCGCATGGGGTAAGCCAATGTGGGGCGCATGGTGGGTGTGGGATGCTCGTTTGACGTCTGAACTCATTCTCTTGTTTTTATATTTTGGTGTCTTGTCTTTATATCACGCTTTTGAAGACAAAAAGTCAGCGGGGCGTGCCGCATGTATCCTCGCAGTTGTTGGTGTGATTAATCTTCCGATTATTCATTTTTCTGTAGAATGGTGGAATACATTACACCAAGGTTCAACTATCACTAAATTTGATACATCAGCAATAGACCCTTCAATGCTTTGGCCATTACTTATTAATATAGTGGCGTTTGCAGGGTTTGTTGGGTTGGTTACATTGATCAGATTGAAAAATGAGATCATACAACATGAAAAGCACCGCCCGTGGGTGCGTGAACTAGTTGGTCGAGGTGAGTGATGCAATTTGAATCATTTAGTGAGTTTTTAGCCATGGGCGGCTATGGCTTTTATGTTTGGCTATCTTTTGGTAGCTGCAGTGCAATTTTGTTGGCAATTTTTATTAGTTCGTTGCGAGATGGTTATAAACTGCGTGATGAAGTTCGTGCCCAGATGCGCCGAGAAGAGCGCATTAAACAAGCAAAGCAACAGGAGCAAGTATGAATCCAAGAAGAAAGAAACGTCTACTTACCGTCGTTGCTATAGTTTTTGGTGTTGGGTCGGCGATTGGTTTGATGTTGTATGCTTTGCAAGAAAACATCAATCTATTTTATACCCCAAGTGAACTAATCAATGGTAAAGGTGAAAGTCACGAGAAGCCATTTATCGGTCAAAAGCTAAGAATTGGTGGCATGGTTGTTCCGGGTACTGTTGAGCGAGATGAAGATAGCTTGGATGTGAGCTTTAAACTAGTAGATACAGGCCCTACAGTGACTATCCGTTACCATGGGATTTTGCCTGATCTATTTAGAGAGGGTCAGGGTATTGTCGCTCAAGGGACATTAGTTGAACCCAATGTTATTGAGGCATTTGAGGTGCTGGCTAAACATGATGAAGAATATATGCCCCCAGAAGTCGCTGAAGCACTTAAGGGTATTAAGCATGAGAAGCCAAAGTACAACTTAGGAAACGAGAACTAATATGATCCCTGAAATTGGTTATTTTTCACTTGTTCTAGCAATGGCGCTGAGTTTATTGTTATGTATTTTTCCACTATGGGGTGCACACACAGGTAATTTGCGCTTAATGCGGGCTGCACCGTCATTAGCGGTCGGCCAGTGTGTGTTTGTGTTGTTCTCTTTTGCGATTTTAATTTATGTCACCTTAACTGATGATTTTACTGTCGCTTATGTAGCGCATCATTCAAGTAGTACCTTACCTTGGTATTATAAAATCACGTCGACATGGGGTGGGCACGAAGGTGCTATTTTACTGTGGCTCGTAATGCAAACATCATGGACTGCTGTTGTCGCTTTGATGTCTAATTCTATCCCTTGGGTATTGCGTGCAAGAGTGTTAGGTGTTTTAGGGTTTCTAGGCGTAGGGTTTATGTTATATACGCTTTGGATGTCTAGCCCATTTGAGCGTTTATTGCCTTATTATCCAGTGGAAGGTCGAGATTTAAATCCACTATTGCAAGACCCAGGTATGATCATACACCCGCCTCTGCTGTATATGGGTTATGTTGGACTTTCTGTCTCTTTTTCTTTTGCTATTGCGGCATTACTGACAGGTAAATTAGATAATACGTGGGCTAAATGGTCTCGACCTTGGACTATTGTTGCTTGGGCTTTTTTGACACTAGGCATCACCATTGGTAGCTGGTGGGCGTATGCTGAACTTGGCTGGGGCGGCTGGTGGTTTTGGGATCCGGTTGAAAATGCATCTTTGATGCCATGGCTTGTGGCAACAGCACTGCTACATTCTCTTGCGGTAACTGAGAAACGTGGCGTATTCAAGTCTTGGACCGTGTTATTGGCTATCACGGCTTTTAGCTTATGTTTGCTGGGCACCTTTATCGTTCGATCGGGCATTATAGTATCTGTACATGCCTTTGCGACTGACCCTGACAGAGGGTTATATATACTGTTGTTTCTTGGCGTGGTGGTTGGCGGCAGTTTAGCGTTATATGCAGCGCGTGTATCGCAGGTTAAAAGTGAAGGCCGATATCAACTCTTCTCACGCGAGGTGGCGCTTTGGGTCAATAATATATTTCTTGTTGTTGCTACTTTAGTGGTGTTTTTGGGCACCTTGCTTCCTATGATCCATAAAGAGTTAGGTTTAGGCTCAATTTCTATTGGAGTACCGTTTTTTAATCAAATGTTTGCCATTTTAATCGTCCCTTTTGCAATTTTAATGGGCTTGGCACCAATGCTTCGCTGGAAGCAAAATAAACTTTCATTGCTTGTTAAAAGGTGGTTGGTGGTATTTGTGGTAACAATAGTTATTACATCAGCATGGTTATTTGGTAATTATGAAGTGGTTAAACCACTGACTTTCTTAGCCACTGCGTTGGCGGTTTGGATTGTGCTAGCAACAGGGTTAGATATTGTGCAAAAAGTATCTGTACCCGACAGCCTAGTGGAAGGGTTTAAACGCCAAGGCTTGAGTTATTGGGCAATGGTGTTGGGTCATGTTGGTATTGCTTTTGTGATTGCTGGTGTCACATTAACTTCCGCTTATTCAGTTGAGCGTTCAGTGCGCATGCAACCGGGAGATACTGCATCGTTGAATGAATACGTTTATCGTTTTGAGGGTGTTAAAGAAATTGTTGGACCAAATTATAGTGGCCATGCAGGAGTTGTGACGGTTTTAAAAAATAACCAAGTCGTTACCGAATTATATGCAGAAAAACGATTATACACCATTGGTATGCAATTTATGACAGAAGCTGCGATTGACGACGGTTTCTTTCGGGACCTGTATTTGGCTCTCGGTGAACAGTTAAGCCAAGGAGCTTGGTCGTTGCGTATTTATCACAAGCCATACGTACGTTGGATGTGGTTAGGTGGGTTATTAATCGCTTTAGCTGGCTTTATTGTGGTAGCTGACAAGCGATATAGAAAAGGCACGATGCTAGATAGTAAGCAAGGAGCCAATGCATGAACCGTAAATTGCTTGGATTAATTCCGTTTCTTATTTTTACATTGCTATGCGTGTTTTTATATCAGGGGTTATTCGGTAACCCTCGAGAGCTGCAAACAGGGCGAATAGGGCACACAATGCCAAGTTTTACGTTACCTGATTTAATGGATAGTCAAAAACAGTGGCAAAATCAAGATTTGTTGGGCGAAGTTTACTTACTCAATGTCTGGGGTACATGGTGTCCAACATGTGTTGCAGAATTAAGTTATCTAACTGAGCTAAAAGAACTGGGTGTCAAAATTGTAGGTTTGTATTATGAACAAGCTTATGATCCCGATTTTGGTGACCGATTCGATATAAATAAACTACGCGGCGAAGTGCAGGCTATGTTAGCTAGAACTGGCAATCCTTATCAATTTAATATTCTCGATTTAGAGCGAACCCTAGCGTTAGACTTAGGTGTATCTGGTGCCCCCGAAACATTTTTAGTCGATAAGCAAGGAACGATTTTGCTCCATCATACGGGCGATATAAACCCACGTGTTTGGCGAGCTAAGTTTGCACCTAAAATTATGGAGTTAACGCAATGAAAGTTGTGATGGTATTACTTTTGTTATGGTGTAGCTCAGGCTTCGCAGCAGAAGACAAATATGAGTTTTCAAATCAAGAACGTGCCTCTACATTTAGGGAGTTAACACATGAGTTACGCTGCCCTAAATGTCAAAATCAAAATATTGCTGATTCAGATGCGATTGTGGCTAAAGACCTCAGAGATAAGGTTTTGAGCTTAGTTAATGACGGTAAGAGTAAGCAAGAAGTCATTGATTATATGATAGACAGATATGGATACTTTGTGCATTATCAGCCGCCAGTTACTCCCGCCACTATCATTCTTTGGGTGTTACCAATACTGATCGTTATTATTGGTTTTGGAGTTATTGTATTTAGGCATAAGAAGGCGTCAAGTAAGCAAGCTTGGAGCCCAGAAGATGAGCAACAGCTTACAAAATTAATTCAGCAATACCAGCGTAGGGAGCAATAATGATGACAGGTATTATGCAAATGTGGGGTATGTTTGCGTTACTCACATTATTGGCCATATTGTTTGTTGTTGTGCCATTTTTGCGTCGAGAGAAAGTACTAAAAGTTGACAACGAAGCGAATGCGCAGCGTATTGATATTTATCAACAGCGATTTAATGAGCTACAAGTAGAGCTTGATAATCAAAAAATTGATACACAGTTATATCAAGAGTCGATATTAGAACTAAAGCGCCGCTTGCTTAATGAATTGTCTCCTGAGAAGCAGCTAAATAGCCGAGGCAATAACCGTATATATGCGCTCACAGGCTTGTTATTTACACTTGCTGTAAGTGGAGTTTTTTATCAATTTATGGGTAGTCAGCAACAAATCGAAAATTGGTATGATGCAATAGAAAAACTACCGGAGTATGGTGAACGAGCAGTATTACAGCAAGGCGAAGCGTTGTCAGCAAACGAATTGCAGGCCTTCGCTTTGGGTTTGCGTACTAAACTTGCTAATAGTGGCGATGACGCAGTTGCATGGATGTTGCTTGGCCGTGTTGCTATGTCATTGAATGATTATGAAATGGCTAAACAGGCATTTGATAAAGCATTAAAAATGGACCCCAATAACCATAATATTTTAATTAACTATAGCCAAGTACTACTGGTTGAAGGCTCTGAAGCAGGCATGAATCGCGCTGCGCGTTTGCTTGCTAAGGTGCTTAAAAGTGAGCCGACAAATATCGACGCAATTTCTTTGCTCGCGTTAATTGCTTATGAAAAACAAGACTGGCTAGAGGCAAAAACCGCTTTTGAAGTGCTGCTTGCTAACATGCAAAAAAATGACCCTAGATATGCCATGATTGAGCAGCGTATTGTACAAATTGAAGATAAGATAACACCGGTACAGCAGGCTAAGTCTGTAAGTTTAACCGTTAAGGTGGTGCTAGATAGTACCTTACAAACTCAGTTGCCAGAGCAAGGCACTTTATTTGTTTTTGCTAAAGCGATAGATGGACCCGCTATGCCGCTTGCAGTAGCGAAGCTTACAAATTTTAACTTGCCTTTGACTGTCACCTTAGACGATAGTATGGCTATGATGCCAAGCTTAAAGCTTTCTAATTATCAGAATGTTGTTATAACTGCCCGTATATCAAAAGATAGTAGTGTGATGACACAAGAAGGTGAGCTGGAAGGGTTAAGTCAGATAATTTCATTAGCTGAGGACAGCAAAGAGGCTTTTGTAGAGATTAATCGGATTATATCAAGCACAGGAAAGTAAATGTTTAAGCCATTTTTAGCTGCCTTTGCAGCCGTTGTAATTTGTGGATGTAGTAGTATTCCTGTCGAAAAACAGGATGATCGAGATCCATTGCAAACACTCAATAGACCGATATATGATTTTAATATGGATGTGATAGATTCATATATTTTGCGTCCCGTTACCGTTGGATATGTTGCTATAACCCCACAACCAGTGCGAACTGGCTTAGTGAATTTTACGACAAATTTAACAACGCCTACCGATGCTATCAATGCGGCCTTGCAAGGTAAGCCCGAAAGTTTGGGAATAAACACGGCGCGCTTTTTGATTAACTCCACCGTTGGAGTGCTAGGTTTGTTTGATGTTGCCAGCAGTTTAGGTCTTAAGCATCATGATGAAGATTTTGGACAAACGTTAGGAGTTTGGGGGGTTGGGGATGGCGCTTATTTAATGCTTCCGGGCATGGGGCCATCAACATTAAGAAATTTAACCGGAGATGTGGTTGATAATGTCGTTTTACCTGAAATTGCTTTAACAACACCACAAACAATTGCTGTATTTGCATTCAAAGCAATTGAAACAAGAGCGCAGTTAATGGCGCAAGAAAAGTTGCTACATGAGTCTTTGGACCCTTATATATTTGTAAAAGATGTGTATTTCCAAAGGCAATTATATGAACTTTATGATGGTAATCCACCAATTAAAGAAGAGCCGGAAGACTTCGATGAGGATTTTTTAGAGAATCTATAATACCAATTGCATTAAATAAATGATCCGATGTTGCGATAGATGAATGCTTTAGTAACTAGGCAAAATTTCGATATATAGTGATTCAACATAAGGCATTTTTAACGCAAATAGTGAGGCGTTGAACTCGCTAAAATGATCGATTTTTTTAATAGATTGGTATGAAGGAGGATAGGCTGGCGACGGGCAGTGCCAGCCTATTATAGTTGGGAGAGTAGGCTCCCATAAATTAGTTATTAGTGGATTACACCATTTTGTTTCTGTTTGCGAACAAAGCCAAGATTATTGAGCTTTTCTACTAAAACGGATGGGTCATCTAATTTTTTCGCTGTAGATTCATTTCTTAAAAAATGGTCATCAGGCACATTGTGTAAGTCGAGCATTTTATTAAAAAGAATGCTTCGCATTGTCAGCGCTGTCATTCCGTTATCCTGAATTTCATCAAGACGCCCTTGCAGTTCAGAAAATGGCCCAGATTGTACATCATCAACAACCGCAGCGAAGTGATTTACCTGTTTATTTTTTAGCATAATAGCCTTCTCCCGGAAAACATCCAATTGTCATAGTTAACAGCGTCCATCATATTTTTTGTGTTAAAAATAGATACTTACACCTTTCAAGTTAAAAACAGTGTACTCTGTTTTTAGGGCAGATTACTAACTTGGATGTAAAGCTTTGTAAATCGAGTAATGAACGTTTTAAAGTGGCTTACACAAAATGGTTTGGACATCTAGAAGTAAGATATTGATGAGCAAATAAAAATAGTTATCAGTACCTTTTATGGTACTGATAACAAACTTTTACATTAAGAAAATAAATTCTGTTTTACATGTTCAGCGAAGCCACTTCCAGCTTCAAGATAGAAGTTATAGGTTGAATCGACACCCATTTCTTCAAGTTCTTTTTGTTGATCAGGATAATTTGCAATAGCGGTAACTTGGCCTTTAAAACCCGATGCTTTTAGTTGCTCCAGTGCGTATATATTCTGCATATGCTTGGGCATTGCGAGCATGACCATATCAACACGGGAGTGGTTTACACGCTGCCAAAAATCAGGGTCAGTTGCATCTGCTAACAATACTCTGCGGCCTCTTTGTACATGCCTATCAACTACTTCGGGCTTAATATCAACTCCAGCAATTGATCCAGGATGAGTGGCTTCAATTGTTTCATAAGCCCCAGTGCCGATACGGCCCATACCGAAAATAGCAATACGTGTATCGGTCAAGTTAACGGGCAGCTCTTCTTCTAGCCTTTTAGTGCTTTCAAACTTCAGTAAAAATGATTCGAGTTTTACATAAACACCGTTGGCGCGTTTATTCAGTGGTGAAGCTATCACAAAGGTAATCGATACAGCGATAGCAACGACGGCTAGCCAGTCTGCTGCAATGGCACCGCTACTGGCTGCAACAGCACAAACGATAAGACCAAACTCACTGTAATTTGATAGTGTAAATGCACTGAGTAATGAGGTCCGAGCTCGTAGTTTAAACAAGTTTGTCAGTATATAGTAAAAACAAACTTTTACTGGTAACACAAGGGTAAGTAAACAAGCGATAAGTAAGGCATCAAAACTCATATTGGCATTAAGGCCAATATTTAAAAAGAACCCTACGAGTAAGATATCTTTTAGATTCATTAATGACTTTGATAGCTCACCTGCTTTTTTGTGAGGGGCGAAGAGCATACCAATAATAAGCGCGCCTAGATCGCCTTTTAAGCCTGCGAATTCAAAAGCATGATAGCCAACGACCAATGCAAAGAAAAATCCAAACAGTGGCAATAGCTCACCATGTTTAGAGCGATTCAATACCCAAAACATAACTGGCCTAAAAAGAGGCAAGGATATGAGTAATACCAAAGCCCATACGTTGGGCGTTTTACCTGTGCTAATAGCTAAAAATACCACAGCAAAGATATCTTGCATAACGAGTATACCAATAGAAATTTTGCCATGCAGGCTTGCCATTTCACCTCGCTCTTCAAGTACCTTTACAGCGAATACGGTACTTGAAAAGCTAAATGCAAAGCCGACTAATAGGGCGCTGGACATCGATAAATCAGTAAATAGTGGTAAGCTTAATGAACCAAGTAACAGTAAAAGTGCTGCAAAAAAAGTACTACTCAAAACTATATGGAGGGTTGCAGGTGCCCAAACTTGTGCTTTTACAAGGTTGCCAATTTTAAGCTTTAGACCGATGCTAAACAACAGCAAAGTAACACCCAAATCAGCCAATTGATTTAATAGCTCTGTACTGCGATAGCCAAGTAGGTTAAGAATAAACCCAGCCATCAAAAAACCAATAAGAGGTGGTAGCTTTAATTGATATACTGAAAAGCCACAGGCAAATGCTGCAGCAAAAAACAAAAGTTCCATAGTATGTATATATTGATTTTATCTAGCTTAAGTGTATCAGAACTATCTGATTTATAAATTGAATTTTTCTTCCTTATCAAAAAAATAGGCCATGTTTTGCTTTAACTCAATAATAATACGGACGATAACGAAAATTTTCGCTGACAATCGGCGATAAATGTGGTTAAGATGCGATAAAGGAACATTCTCACAGGAGAAGTAATGTTTAAAAAAATCCTCGCATCTGTTGGTATAGGTGCGGCAAAAGTAGATACAGTTTTAGAAACCGAGCATTTATACCCCGGACAAAAATTTCAAGCCAAGATTATCATAGAAGGTGGGGATGTTAGCCAACAAGTGAGTGGCTTAGAAATGGCACTAATGACTCGTGTAAAAGTTGAAAATGATGATGGTCATTATTTTGTCAATCATGTAATTGAAACGTTTAAGATTGGCGAGCAATTTGACATTGCTTCAGGTCAAACTAAGGTGATACCCTTTGAGGCTAGGCTTCATTCTGAGACGCCAATCACTGAACTTAACGCGGGTTATAACCATTGTCATGTTTGGTTAGAAACGGGCCTAGATATTGATTTAGCACTAGATCCTACAGACAGAGACACCCTGCATATTTACCCTAATGATGCGATTAAAACGTGTATGTCAGCTATGGAGAAATTGGGTTTTGGTCTTGTTAAAGCTGATGTTGAAAAAGGGCAGCTTAGGGCGAGTAATTTCCATACGGTTTCAGGTTGTTATCAGGAATTGGAATATCGACCGCACAGTAAATCACTGTTTGGCATTCAAGAGGTGGAGTTATCATTTGTACCAGAAGCACACCGAACTCATGTGCTGATTGAATTAGATAGAGCATTTCGAAGTGACGGTTATGTGGATTTAACCATTGAACATGACCAAGTGAATTTATCACAGTTGTGCGACCAATTAGAGCGTTTATTTGCTTAAATTTACTTGTTATTTATAAGCCCAGCCAATGCTGGGCTTTTTTATCACTGAATTTTAATGAAGATCAACAGCTCCTAATTTGATTACGACATTGATCATTTATTTAATGCAATTGGTATAATAGGAGCTATTAAATGCAGTGGCAGACTAAACTTTTCTCTGAACTTGAAAGGGATATGTTGTTTAATTTAATGAAAGCGTGGGTGGATGTATTTGTTGTTGAGCAGCAATGTGCGTATCCAGAGTTAGATGAAATTGATAAGCATGAACAAACAAGACATGTATTTTTATCTCAACATTACGATGTTCAAGCTTATGCACGAGTGTACAGAAAATCGATGAGTGAATGTGCAATAGGGCGGGTACTAATTGTTAAAACCGAACGAGGGAAGGGGCTGGCAAAACTTTTAATGAAACAGGCATTGGATGTGTGTAACACCCACTTTTCACCGGCTGAAATAGTAATATCCGCGCAAACTTATTTATTGCCTTTTTATGAGTCTCTAGGTTTTAAAATTGAGGGAGTGGAATATTTAGAGGATGGTATACCTCATCATGACATGCGATATAAAAAAGCGCTTGAATAATCAAGCGCTCATCAGTATTTATTGTGAGTGTATAAACACTAAGGCGATTGCCACGGGACAGACAAACTTAATATACCAAGGCCATATTTTCCAAAAAAGGCTATTATCAGCTTCTGGATAGCCATTTTTTATTTCTGTGAGCAAGTTGTTTCTTTGCCATATCCAGCCAACAAAAACACAACAAAACATACCAATCAGTGGCTGACCAAATTGTGTTGTTAAGCTCACGACAAAACCAAATAAATCACTAAAGTTAAAGATGATTGTGAAGCTAACGAAAGAGATAAGGGCACCAATCATCCAAGTGGCTTGCAAACGTGATAAAGCAAATCGTTCAACTGCGTAGGATACTGGTGCTTCCAACATGGAAATCGATGAAGTTAAAGCAGCAATACTCATAAGTGCAAAAAATGCAAACCCAACAAATAGCCCGACATCTCCCATACTATCGAATAGTGCTGGTAGCACTTGAAAGACTAAAGTGTCCTCAGATAAGAGTTGACCGTTAGCGCTGAATATTTCAACCCCTTGCGCTTGGGCTACATACATTGCCGGAATAATTAATAAGCCAGCAACAAATGCGATAAAGACATCAATAAGGGTTACATAAGCACCTAGAGAAACTAAGTTTTCTTGTCTGCTGATGTATGAGCCGTAGATGATCATCACACTTGTGCCAAGAGAGAGTGAGAAAAACGCTTGGCCAAGCGCACTTACTAGTAGCTCTGGGTCTAAAATTGATGAGAAATCTGGCACCAAGTATGCTTTTAAGCCCTCACTTGCCCCGTCTTGTATCAGAACATATGCTATCAGTAAAAATAAAATCCCTAAAAGTGCAGGCATAAGACGCTTGGACCATTTCTCTATTCCATTTTCAACGCCTTTGCTGATAATAGAAATGGTGAGTATCACAAATATAGAAGTAAATATTAAATCACGTGCAAGTGATTGGTTACTTAACCACACGGTGGCATCGGGCATATTTGCAAGTTTAGTAATGGGTTCTAAGGTTGCAGTAAACATCCACCCAGCAACAATGGCGTAAAAACTTAAAATTAACCCTGCGCAAATAATACCGCCAAACCCCACCGCGAATGCGAAACGTTTATTAAAAGCATTTTTAGAAAGTTTCTGTAATGAAGATACGGCATTAGCTTGGCCATGGCGGCCAATGACCAACTCAGCCATTAAAGCGGGGTAAGCTAAGCAAAATGCTAACACTAAATAAACTAATACAAATGCGGCCCCGCCATTACTAGCGGTTTGAGTAGGAAAGCCCCAAATATTACCTAAGCCCACAGCCGACCCAGCTGCTGCCATTATAAAACCAAAGCGAGAACTAAATTCTCCGCGCACACTGCTCATATTTTTATACTTCTCTATTTTTTACGGCGGCTGACAATCTACTGTAAATAATGACAAATAAAAAGCGCTAATTGTAATTAGAATGCCATGATCTAGCGCAGTTTTTCTTCAATTAAAGGGTTGTAACATTAAACCTCCAGAGCTTTGTAGGCACTTTAGGGATAAGTTATTTATTTTTCAGTTAATTAACAGCCAGCTATTATATATGTGTGATAATTACTTTACGCTGCTTACTAGGCTTTACAAGGTAAAATTAAAGTAAACTTGGCACCACCTAAAATATCAGATTGTGAGACTGTGGCGTGCCCATGGTGCCAATCAACGACTTTGGCGACAATAGCCAGACCTAACCCATAGCTCTTTTGTGCGCGATTACGGTGAGTTTGCTCCTGAAAGAATGGGTTAAATACTTTATGCCAGTTCTGTGGTGCAATACCAGGCCCATCATCTTCTATATGAATAAGTACGTTGTGTTCATCACTAACAACCCTAATTAACACTGAGTGCTCAGCAAAATCAGCTGCATTGGTTAGTAAGTTAGTTACCGCGCGTGCCAACCAGTGTAAATCGGCTTTAATAGATAGTGGATGCTCAACTTCGTGCTCAATGCGCAGTCCAGAGTTTTGAAATTTAGGCGCCACTTGCTCGGTTAAAGAGCTAAAATAATCGCCTGCACCAGTGACCTCAAACTTTAGTAAATGTGATTTTTGTTCTAGGGTGGCAAAAGATAGGTAGCTTGCTAGCATATCTTCCATTTGATCTAGGTCTTTTTCCATGCGTGATAATAGAGTATGTATTTTGCTCACATCTTGTTCGTCTAGCGCAGCGTCCAGACCGAATCGTAAACAAGCAACAGGTGTACGAATATCATGAGATAGACTAGAAGCCAGCAGTTTATTTTCAGCAAGAAGCTTTTCAATCTGGCTTGCCATGCGGTTAAAAGTGAGTTCTACATCTTTAATATAGGTGAACTTGTTTGTAGCAATGCGCGCACTGAAATTACCGCTGGCGAACTGCTTAGCAGCCTCAGTTAGTATGGATAAGCGCTTGGCCAGTGGCGAGAGAATAAACCACATGAATGTGCACACACCAGCGTAAAACAGTAAAGTTAAAAGCGCATCATTATCCTGACGTTCAGGTGGCTTTTCTAAGCGTAGTTCTAAGTAATCAGGCAGCAATGCTTGGTTGGTCTTGAGCAAATAGAAGCCTTGCTGGTCCTCAAGTACTAACCCTTTTTTTGTTAGCATTTGGGCTTTAAGCTCAGTAGGAACCGCGAGCATATTACCTTTTTTATAATTAATTGCTAACTCATAATCTGCACTTAAAGTCTGAATGTAAGTTGCACGTTGCTCGGGTGCTTGGCGTGCGGCTTGAATTGCTGCACCCGTTGCCAATGTACTTTGCCAGCCAAAGGTATCTTCTACTTCTAATGCTTGTTCACTAAAAATATCAATGAGCCAACCAAGTACGACAATTGAAACAAGGGCACTGGCAAGCAGGTAAAGGTAAAGTTTTCTCACATTGTGGCCTTTACCATGCGCTGGGTACCATTAAATAGCCTTTCCCCCAAATTGTTTTAATCTTTTCTGGGTGCTGTGGGTCGTCATCGAATTTTTTACGAAGTGCAGAAATGAGCACATCAACACTTCGGTCAAGCCCATCATATTCTCGTCCTTTGGTTGCTTTGAACACGGCGTCGCGAGAAACCACTTCGCCAGCATTAGAGGCTAAAAAGTGCAGGAGTAAATATTCAGCACTTGAGATATTGACTTCGCTACCTTGTAATAATACTTTACGTGCTTGAGTATCGATATTTAGGTTGCCAACACGTATTAAATTGTCATTGGTATTATTTGCCGTCGTTGCGTCATTTGATACGCGCAACATGGCTTTGATCCTTGCAAGCAAAGCTCTTGGTCGCACAGGCTTTATGACGTAGTCACTAGCACCGACCTCTAAACCAATTACTTCATCCATTTCTTCATCTTTTGCAGTAAGCATTACAATCGGTTTTTGATAGAATTGACGCAGTTCACGGCACACACTGATCCCATCTTGACCTGGCAGCATAACATCAAGTAAAACAATATCGGGATTGAGGGTTCTGACCATATTTACGACTTTATCGCCACGTTCGCATACATGTGTAGTATAACCTTGGTTATTTAAGTAATCGGCTACCCACTGAGCAAGAGATTCATCATCTTCTACTAGCAGAATCGTGCCATAATTATCCATTTTTAACTCCTGTTTATTAATTGTTCTAGTAATGATGCTCGCGGGATCACAAGGTTGTTACCAATTCTGCCTTAGTCATCCGCAACTGTCACTTTATAAAGTTAAACTGAACTTTAGGAAAAGTTAGTTAACCAAGTAAAATACTTAAAATATTGGATCTGAAAAAATTATTTCTCCAAGCTTAATTGAGTGCCGTTATAGTTATAATTTCGCAATACAGAAGTTCGCTGAGTTTCAAAATACATAACGTACTCCAAGTTTGGCTTTATGTTGATGGTTTTGGCGAACAATGGGGCTGTGGTAAATTTGCTTTGAAAACCAAGTTGACATCCACCCAGCTAAAAACACCCAGCGTTCGGCGATGGGGTATTCTGTGTGTAATTCATACACTAAGCTATATGCACCCTTAGGGTTATATGCTAGGCGTTCAATCGTTTGTTCATCTGGGGCGATACCAAAATAATAATCAGTAAAATCATTAGAGTATAGGTTAATGCCGATAGCTGTTCTAAAATCCCAATTTTGCCATGGTACTATTTTGCTAAAGAATGTACTTAATACCCAGCCATTGTGAGTACTACTAATATCTTGTAGTAACTCAAATGATAATTGATTGCCACCATAGCGTTTGCTTAAACGTAATCCTGCGGTAATATCAAATTGTCGTTCATTAATTCCTTTTAGCTCAGGTATTTGATTAGACCGGTATAAGTCAAAACCATTTTCACTAAAGCCATCTTGTGCTTGAGTTAAAATTAAATCTAACCCCCAATCGTATTTTTCTATTGCGCTGTAACCAAGCACCAGACCACCTGACAGTTGACTGCGATCTACATCAAAGTACCAATTGCCATAGTTTACATAGACATTTATATTCAGTAACTCGACGCCTTCTTGGTGGGCTTGTGAACCCACTAGGTATGAATCTTCAAACACATACCCAGCTCCAAAGCTAATATCAAAGACGAAATTTTCACTCGGCTTAAAAGTGTTATCTGCGTAAAGCCGATTACTTGCATGTACAGTATTGGATAGACAGAAAAGTAGCGTTACCAAACGGAGAGTTCGGGACATAATATTCACCAACCACATTGATGGTGAATATTATATTGATATGTGAGGCAGGGAACTGTAAAAAAGTGTCAACTAAAGCACGTTTATCTTATCAATCAATATTGTACTTAACGTTTGGTGCATTGCACTGCTAAGTGCACTCACTTCAGTTTCAGAACAAGCGCCAGCTGTTTTTTGCGGCTCGCTAATAGTGTGTTCTATTTGATATTTTGGTATTTCTACTGGTACTTTAGTACGCGCAATTCTGGCTTGTTCAGTATTTTGTTCTACGATAAATGAGATAATATCATGCTCATTTGCGATTTTTTCTTCTTTGGTATAGCTAAACTGTAGAGGAATACCTTGAAAACTTGCACTATCGATTGATGATTTAGCAAACCAAACAACATCGGATGAAGCGACATGTGTCAACCTCATACTTACACTGGCAATAATATTACTGCATTGATAGCTGGGTGCTTTTTGAGTAACCAATTCATAAAGCGCGTGTGAAGTTTTTGGCTTATTTAGTATATAGGTATTATTTGGACCGAATGTTAAATCTAGTTGATGTACATTTAGAACATAGTCAGCACTACTTTTAGAAACTACTTTCAGACCTTGTTGCTTCAATGTGTATACAAGGTGTGCGCGTAATGTATCAGTCATAGCAACTTTGTGATCAACAATACGCACGGTATTGTTTTTTTGGATAGGGTGAGCGGGCAGTTGCACAGACTTGATTCTGGCTGAGTCTAGTTCAGTACCGTAGCTGAGTTGGTAAACCTCTTTACTTAATATAGGCTTAGGCGGCACATTAAGTTTTGGTGCCATCTTTTTGGTCATCGAACAGCCAAAAGACAAAGCTAAAATAAAAAGTATAAGCAAAAAACGCATCCAAGTACCTCACGTTATAATTAAAGTCTTAATTGGCAATACAAATAACGGTTAACTTCGTGATAAACTTTCTTCAATTCGAGTTTATAGGGTCATTATGAAGTATTTAGTTATTGTTGTATTTTGGCTATTTACGACAAAAGTCCATGCATTAGAAGACGCAAAGCAGCAGTGGCACCAATTTTTGAACAGCTATTCTAAGCAAGTCGAGCGCAAACTGAAAGAAAAATCAATTCCAGGTGCTGCATTAAGTATTGTTCACGGTGAACTTGGCACATTAGCAAAGGGTTATGGCAATACTAAAGTGCGTAAAGGGCTGCCTGTTGATGAAAATACCCGTTTTCGGCTGGCATCTGTGTCAAAAACGTTCGCGGGCTCATTAAGTGCCAAACTTGCGAGCCAACATTACCTTCGATTAGATGATTATGTGAGTGATTACCTGCCATATATAAAAGATACAGATTATCATTCACTAAAAGTGTATCACTTACTCAGTCATTCAAGTGGCTTAGTGCCCAATGCTTACGATAATTTGATTGAATCGAGAATGCCCTATGAGCAAATTATTGAGCGTTTGATTAAAGTTAAGCGTATTTGCAAGCCGGGACAATGTTATGGTTATCAAAATGCGATGTTTAGTCTTATTTCAGACGTTATTTTGCACGCGACAGGGATGCCTTATGAGCGTTGGTTGCTGGAGTTTATTTTTAAACCATTGAAAATGAATGACGGTGGGGTGGGTATTGATAATATGCTAAAAGATAGTAATTATGCTTTACCTCATGTGTTGGGGCGAAAGCGTTGGCATACTGCCAAACTTAAACCCCACTATTATAAAGTTGCACCAGCGGCAGGTATCAATGCCAGTGCGCAAGATATGGTACAGTGGTTAAAAGCACAGCTAGGGCTATTTCCTCATGTATTATCTTTAGAGGCGCTGACGATACAAAGCCGCCCATATACATATACAAAAAGAGAACTTCGGCGTCGAATATGGCGCAATCACGTGAACGATGCATTTTACGGTTTAGGGTGGCGTATATACGATTATGATGGAGAATATATTATGTATCACAGTGGTTGGGTGCAGGGATATAGAACTGATATAGTCGTAATTCCAGCTTTAAACGTAGGTTTCAGCTTGCTACTTAATGCTGAGAGCGGCGCCATTAATCAATTAACGACGGATTTTATTTCACAAGTAATCAAAAAATATAAAATGGCGCCAAAGCAATAAACAATGGCGCACAAAGAAAGTAATTAACGTGGTAATTGAATTTTCTTTTCTTCACTTTGGCGATATAGCACGATGATATGACCGATAGTTTGCACTTTATAAGCGCCTGTTTCACGAACAATAGCATCAAAAATAAGCTGTTTTGTTTCGCGATCATTAGTCGGTACTTTTACCTTTATAAGTTCGTGAATGTTTAAAGATTGGTCAATTTCAACGAGTACGCCTTCGGTTAAACCATTCGCACCGAGTAAAACTACAGGTTTAAGTGGATGTGCTAACCCTTTAAGGTACTGCTTTTGTTTATTTGATAAAGTCATATTGGTACAATTTACTAAATATAGGCTTGAATTTTCATATTCTACCGCCATCTAGACAATATTACTAATGAGTTGCAGTTAATATGGCAAATAAAAAGCACTCAGCGAGCTCAAAGCGCTGGTTAAAGGAACATGTGGACGACCCATACGTTCATGAAGCACAAAAGCGTGGTTTTCGTTCTCGCGCAGTTTTTAAGCTAGAAGAAATTCAGCAGCGGGATAAACTCATTAAACCAGGTATGAGCGTAGTTGATTTGGGGGCAGCTCCCGGTAGTTGGTCGCAATACTTAGCAGAGCAAGTGGGTGAAAATGGGCAAGTTATTGCATGTGATATTCTACCTATGGACTCTTTGGCTGGTGTTGATTTTTTACAAGGTGACTTTCGTGAAGAGGCCGTGCTCAATACGTTATTAGAGCGCATTGGTGGTAAAAATATTGATGTTGTCTTTTCAGACATGGCTCCTAACATGAGCGGTAACATGTCCACAGATCAGGCTGGAAGTATGTACTTGGTCGAATTGGCGTTAGATATGTGCCATCAGGTGCTCGGCAAAAACGGTGCCTTTGCGGTGAAAGTTTTTCAGGGCGAAGGATTTGATCAGTTTGTGCAAGAGGTTCGTAAATGTTTTAACATAGTTAAAATCAGAAAACCAAAAGCCTCTCGCCCTCGTTCACGTGAAGTATATATAGTGGCGACAGGATACAAACTGTAGTACAGTTGAAGGGCACAAAAAATGAATTTAAATAATTTTGGATACAAGAGGTTAACCCCTTGAGCGATATGGCGAAGAACTTAATACTTTGGTTGGTGATAGCAGTAGTGCTTATGACCGTTTTTCAGAGTTTCAATAGCGGCGATTTAACAGATCGTCAAACCAGTTACACGCAGTTTGTTAAAGAAGTGCGAAGCGGCGCAGTGCGAGACGTTAACATCGATCGTTCATCCGGTACTATTACTGGAATGAAAGGAAATGGTGAGCGTTTTCAAACTATCATGCCAATGTATGACGAAGATCTTATCAATGATTTATTGAAAAATGATGTCAATGTCAAAGGTGTTGCTCCAGAAGAGCAATCATTCTTGGCTAACATTTTTATTTCTTGGTTCCCAATGTTACTACTTATTGGTGTGTGGATTTTCTTCATGCGTCAAATGCAAGGTGGCGGTGGAAAGGGCGCAATGTCATTTGGCAAGAGCAAAGCTCGTTTAATGAGTGAGGATCAAGTTAAAACAACATTCTCAGATGTTGCTGGCTGTGATGAAGCAAAAGAAGATGTCACAGAGTTAGTGGACTTCTTACGCGACCCATCAAAGTTCCAGAAATTAGGTGGTAGCATACCTAAAGGTGTGTTGATGGTTGGCCCTCCAGGAACAGGTAAAACCTTACTTGCTAAGGCGGTTGCCGGTGAAGCGAAAGTACCGTTTTTTACTATTTCTGGTTCAGACTTTGTTGAAATGTTTGTAGGTGTAGGTGCATCGCGTGTTCGTGACATGTTTGAGCAAGCTAAAAAAGCAGCACCTTGTATTATTTTTATTGACGAAATTGACGCGGTTGGACGTAAACGCGGTGCTGGTATGGGGGGAGGGCATGATGAACGTGAGCAAACCTTAAACCAGATGCTAGTAGAAATGGATGGCTTTGAAGGCAATGAAGGTATTATAGTAATTGCTGCAACCAACAGGCCTGACGTTTTAGATCCAGCTTTATTGCGCCCAGGTCGATTTGATCGTCAGGTTGTAGTTGGTTTGCCAGATATCCGTGGTCGTGAGCAAATATTGAATGTACACATGCGCAAAGTGCCACTAGATGATAATGTTGAAGCATCATTAATTGCACGAGGTACGCCTGGCTTTTCAGGTGCCGACCTTGCAAATTTAGTCAACGAAGCTGCCTTATTTGCTGCTCGTGGTAACAAACGAAAAGTAAGTATGGCCGAGTTTGATGCTGCAAAAGACAAAATCATGATGGGTGCTGAGCGTAAGTCAATGGTGATGAGCGAGCATGAAAAAGAAATGACTGCTTATCATGAGGCTGGGCATGCCATTGTAGGTCGCTTAGTGCCAGAGCATGATCCTGTTTATAAGGTTTCTATTATTCCTCGCGGTCGTGCCTTGGGTGTGACTATGTATTTACCTGAACAAGACCGTGTGAGCCATTCTAAAGAACATCTAGAGTCAATGCTTTCTAGTTTATATGGTGGTCGAATTGCAGAAGCGTTAATTTATGGCGAAGATAAAGTAACAACAGGTGCAAGTAATGACATTGAACGTGCAACTGATATCGCCAAAAAAATGGTTATGCAGTGGGGATTAAGTAGTAAGCTTGGACCGCAAATGTATCTTGAAGAGCAAGGTGAAATGTACATGGGCAGTGGTTCGCATAGAACTGCTGGTATGTCAGATGAGACTGCAAAGTTAATTGACTCTGAGATTAAAGACTTTGTTACTCGCAACTATGACCGCGCAGAGCAAATTTTAAAAGATAATATGGATATCTTGCATAGCATGAAAGATGCATTAATGAAGTTCGAAACGATTGATGCGGGTCAGATTGATGATTTGATGACGCGCTCAGAAGTTAGGCCTCCACGTGATGCACATGACCGCAAGCCGGAAAGTAAATCTGACAAAACAGCTGAAAAGTCATCATCAGATGAGGAAAAAAAGGCTGCAGATGACTCTCAGACCCCTTCAGAGCTTGATGATAGGCCTGAATAACGGTTAAAATAGCACTATATTGCAAAGCCCCGCGATGTCGGGGCTTTTTCATATCCGCTAAATTGAATTATCGCGATGATGTTGTTTCGCATAATTGTTAATTTGCCAAGCAAAGTGCTTTGGCACTAACTAATATTACTCTGAGCTGAGTAAAACAATGATAACTACAATCCGTTTACCTAGAGGCCGCACACTTTGCCTCGATACGCCCCAGATTATGGGGATCGTCAATGTAACTCCTGATTCTTTTTCAGATGGTGGTGCTTATTATCAGAGTGACATCGCTGTCAAACAGGCTTTATCCTTAATTCAACAAGGTGCGACAATACTAGATATTGGTGGTGAATCTACACGCCCTGGTGCGCCAGATGTTGCTTGCGATCAAGAGTTGCAGCGTGTGATACCCGTGATAGAGGGTATACGTCGCTATAGCGACTGTATTATTTCTGTTGATACCAGTAAAGCACAAGTGATGCAACAGGCGATCAAAGCTGGCGCAGATATTATAAATGATGTTAGGGCCTTACAGGAACCAGATGCATTGCAAGTGGTGGCTGCTTACCCAGATGTGCCAATATGCTTAATGCACATGCAAGGCCAACCACGTACGATGCAAAAAAAGCCAACTTATAATGAATTAATTTTAGATATTAAGGCGTTTTTCAGCGAACGGCTGCTAGTTTGTAACAAATACGGTATCGATAAAGAGCGCATTATACTCGACCCGGGTTTTGGCTTTGGTAAAGACTTATCCCACAATTTTGAGTTGTTGGGTAACTTTGGCGCTTTTAAGTCTTTCAAACTGCCATTATTAGCAGGGCTTTCTCGAAAGTCTATGTTTGGTAATTTACTAAATAGAGAAACCAGTGAGCGGCTTGCTGCGAGTTTAGCGGGGGCGTTGTTGTGTGCACAGCAGGGTGCGCACATCTTACGGGTTCATGATGTTCAACAAACTGCTGACGTGCTTACTGTATGGCACGCAGCGCGTAATGGAGTAACCATATGACAACTAGAAAATATTTTGGTACAGATGGAGTGAGAGGTTTGGTTGGGCAATACCCAATTACACCAGAGTTTGCGCTGAAATTAGGTTGGGCTGCTGGTAAAGTTTTATCGAAAACTGGCACAAAAAAAGTAATTATAGGTAAAGATACGCGTATTTCTGGTTACTTATTAGAAACCTCTTTAGAGGCGGGTTTAATTGCTGCTGGTATTGATGTGGTGCTACTAGGCCCTATGCCAACCCCTGCTGTAGCATATTTAACACAAACTTTTAGAGCAGAAGCGGGTATTGTGATCAGCGCGTCACATAATCCGTATCATGATAATGGCATTAAATTTTTTAGTGGTAACGGGTTAAAGCTAGCCGATAGTGTTGAACTTGAAATTGAAGCTATGATGGATGAGGAAATGACCTGTGTTGCCTCAGAGAAATTAGGTAAAGCGCGTCGTCTTGAAAATGCTGATGGCCGTTATATTGAGTTTTGTAAAAGCCAATTTCCTAAAGACTTATCTCTTGAAGGTTTAAAGATTGTATTGGATTGTGCAAATGGTGCCACTTATCACATTGCACCCGCAGTTATGCGTGAATTGGGGGCGACCGTAATTTGCCATGCATGCGAGCCAAACGGGTTAAATATTAATCATGAATGTGGTGCAACACATGTTGATAGTCTTAAGCGTCAAGTATTAGAACACCAAGCTGATGTAGGTATTGCGTACGATGGTGATGGCGACCGTGTCATGATGGTGGACCACAATGGTCACGTATTTGATGGTGACGATATCGTCTATATTATTGCCTGTTTAGCGCATGCGAATGACACATTAAATGGTGGCGTTGTGGGTACGGTCATGTCTAATATGGGACTTGAAAATGCGCTCAAGGCAAGAGGAATAGATTTTGTAAGAAGTAAAGTAGGTGATCGTTATGTCATGGAGCTACTTAATCAAAATGGCTGGACCATTGGTGGTGAAAGCTCTGGACATATACTGAATCTTGGCCTTATTTGCACAGGTGACGGTATTATCTCTAGTTTACAAGTATTGGCTGCCATGGTGTCACAGAACAAAACATTGCAGGACTTGGGTAGTGGTTTTACAAAATATCCAATGAAAATGATCAATGTTCGCTACAAGACTAATAATGATCCAACCGAGCAGGACATTGTTAAGCAAGCCGTTGTAGAGGTAGAGCAAGAATTAGCGGGTAAAGGTAGAGTGTTACTGAGAAAGTCGGGAACAGAACCTGTGATCAGAGTTATGGTTGAAGCCGAACAAGAGAAGCAAGTTATCGACTTTGCAACTAAAATTGCTGAAGTTGTTGAATCTGTGAGCAATTAATCTTATTTTTTATTTTATTTCTTGTAAATCAGGGTGAGGCAAGTTAGTATCTCACCCGCTTTCTGATGCGGAGTATCGTATGGCACAGCGTAAGCCTATTGTTGCAGGTAACTGGAAGATGAATGGCTCTGTGGAGTTAGTATCTCAAGTGTGTGATGAAGTTAAAAAGTATAGTAATTCAAATGTGGATGTTATTATATTTCCTCCCGCATTATTGCTTAGTGAAGTGTTAAGTGAAAATGTTGAGGCCGGAACTCAAACTATTTCAGAGTTTGACTCAGGTGCTTTTACTGGAGAGATTCATGCACAACTAGCTAAACAGCTAGGTGCAAAATACACTTTAGTTGGTCACTCTGAAAGACGGAGTATTTTCAAAGAATCAGATCAGCAAGTAGCTGATAAGTTTGCTAAAGCTCAAGAATTTGGCTTAATACCAATATTATGTGTTGGTGAAACAGAATCTGAACGTGAAGCTGGCAAAACAGAACAAGTTGTTGCCAAGCAAATAAAAGCAGTTATTAGCAAATTAGGTATAGCGGCATTAAATGATTCTGTGATAGCATACGAGCCCGTTTGGGCTATCGGAACTGGTAAAACAGCTTCTCCAGAACAAGCGCAAGCGGTACACAAGTTTATTCGCGACATGCTCATAGCTTATGATGAGCAAGTTGCTAACGCACTGCGTATCCTTTATGGTGGCAGTGTTAATGAAAAGAATAGTGAATTATTATTTGCACAGGCAGATATTGACGGCGGTTTAATCGGCGGAGCGAGTCTGAAAAAAGATGCTTTTGCGAGTATCTGTAAAAGTGCAGTAGGGAACGTATAAAATGTACGAAATATTATTGGTTGTTTACTTAATTGTTGCCTTAGCACTTGTTGGTATGGTGCTAGTTCAACAAGGTAAAGGTGCGGATATGGGTTCGTCGTTTGGTGCAGGCGCATCAGCGACAGTATTTGGCTCATCGGGTGCAGGTAATTTTATGACAAAAACTACAACCGTTTTAGCGACTGTATTTTTTGTTTTAAGTATTGTTTTGGGTAACCTCACCGCAGGTCAAATTAAAAAGACCGACGAGTGGGAGAATCTTGAAGCACCGGCTGCATCAACTGTAGCACCCGCAGCGTCAGACGTACCTGCGTCATCTGATAATGATAATACATCAGATGTGCCAAATTAATAGAGTAGTAGCCTTAAGTTACTCGGCTGTTTGATTCCTCAATCAAATGTCATGTCGAAATAAAGCGGATGTGGTGGAATTGGTAGACACGCTACCTTGAGGGGGTAGTGCTTTCGGGCGTGGGGGTTCAAGTCCCCCCATCCGCACCAAATATAAAAAAAA
>NZ_ARPN01000107.1:0-61783 GCF_054966645.1 Pseudoalteromonas sp. SANK 73390 | reverse complement strand
AACAGCAGGTGTTTCTGGCTGAGTTTCAGTCTCTGCTTCAACTGATTCAACAGTAGGTGCCTCTGGCTGAGTTTCAGTTTCTGCTTCAACAGCAGGTGCCTCTGGCTGAATATCAGAGTTTGCTTTTGCTTGAACTGTTTCGTCCTCGCTTTTTAGCTGTGCCTCATATTCTGCTGCAGCTTGATCCGCAACAGGAACGAAAGCAGGTTCAGCATCTTTATCACCTTCCGGTTTACGACGACGCTGACCCGCAGCGCGCAGATGTCTTGGGGAGCGACGAGAACGTGTTCTTGGTGTTTCGTCAGTACCTGCTTCTTCACCTTGCTTTGCTTGCTCAGGCTGCTCATCAATTACTGAATCAATAGGCTCTTGAACTGGTTTAGCATCAGAGGCTGGCTTATCAGTGTGCTGCTCTTTAACTTTTTCTTGACTCTTGCTTGAAGTTTCCGGAGCCTTTTTCTCAGGGCTCGGTTGCTTCGTTGAAGCAGGCATAGCAGCTTGTTTGTTTTCTGATACATTTTCTACAGCAGTTGCTTCACTGTTAGTATCTGTTTGCTCGCTCACGCGCACTTTTTTGCGCATGTTACGGCGTTGACGTCGAGGCTTAATTCTTGTTTCTTTTGCTTCAACTTCAGTGTTAACAACAGCTTCTTCTTTTGCAGGTTCAGTAGTGCTTACATCGTTGCGTTTGCGCTGGTTTTGGCGGCGGCGTTTATTACGACCTTCATTTTTATCACGACTGTCGTTACTTGGGCGGCTTTCATTGTTACGTGTTTCTTGCTCAACACCAATGTCCTGTGATTGCTCATCACGTTTTTTGGGGGTGTTTCGACGCCTGTTTTGATTTTTACGACGATTATCGTTACCACGACGAGGCCTATGCTCCGGCTCTTTCTTTTGCTCTGGTGCCTTTTGTTCAGGTTCTGGCGTGAATAAGGCTTTTAGCCAATTGCTAACACGTGTAAGCAGGCTCGGTTCAACTTTGGCTACAGTAGCTGGCTTAACTGGTTCAGTTGGAGCTGGTGCGGGAGCAGGAGTAGTAGGCATAACTACACCTTTTAATACGGGCTCTTCTTTCACCGCAACAGGTGCTCGAGACACTTCCATAACCTCGGGCTCTGGTACAGTCATTTGTTCGTAACTGGCGGCTTGAGAGGTTTCGTCTTTGCGCAAACGCAATACTTCGTAATGCGGAGTTTCCATGTGTTGGTTTGGAATAATGACAACATCACAGTTATGGCGCTTTTCGATTCTATGAACTGATTTACGTTTTTCGTTCAGTAAGAATGCACCGACAGCAACAGGCACTTGTGCATTCACTTGCGCTGTGTTGTCTTTAATTGCTTCTTCTTCAATCAAACGCAAGATAGACAAAGCAATCGAATCGTTTGAGCGAATTGTACCTTGACCACTACAGCGTGGGCATGAATGCTGGCTTGCTTCTCCTAAGCTAGGGCGTAGGCGTTGGCGAGACATTTCTAATAAGCCAAAGCGTGAAATTTTGCCAATTTGTACGCGAGCCCTATCAGGGCGTACTGCATCTTTTAAACGGTTTTCAACTTCTCGCTGGTGGCGAGGCGGCGTCATATCGATAAAGTCGATAACAATAAGGCCACCTAAGTCTCGTAGACGTAATTGACGTGCAATTTCATCAGCGGCTTCTAAATTCGTATTAAGCGCTGTTTCTTCAATATCGCCGCCTTTAGTTGCTTTTGACGAGTTGATATCGATAGAGGTTAAAGCTTCTGTTGGGTCAATAACTATCGAGCCACCAGATGGGAGCCTAACTTCACGTTGAAAGGCTGACTCAATCTGGCTTTCAATTTGATAGTGAGTGAATAGCGGCACATCATTTTGATAAAGCTTTACGCGGCTGATGAAATCAGGACGAAAGCGTTCAATATGTGCTTTTGCTTCTTCAAAAACGCGCGCTTTATCAATTAAAATTTCACCGATATCACGACGTAAATAATCACGAATGGCACGGAAGATAACATTGCTTTCTTGATGTATTAAAAACGGTGCTTTACCACCATCGGCAGCTTGCTGAATCGCTTGCCAATGTACAAGCAGCGCTTTAAGGTCGTAATCTAGCTCTTCGTAAGACTTACCAACACCTGCTGTGCGTACGATAAGCCCCATGCCTTTTGGTAATTCTAAACGACTTAGCGCTTCTTTTAGCTCAATGCGTTCATCTCCTTCGATGCGGCGAGAAATACCACCAGCTCTTGGGTTGTTGGGCATCAATACTAAATAACTTCCCGCTACACTGATAAAAGTAGTAAGCGCTGCGCCTTTTTGGCCACGCTCTTCTTTATCAACTTGCACTATAACTTCTTGACCCTCTCTGATCACATCTTTGATATTAGGACGGCCGTTGAAGGTGTAACCACTTGGGAAATAAGTTTTGGCAATTTCTTTTAGAGGGAGGAAACCGTGACGCTCAGCGCCATAATCAACAAAAGCGGCTTCAAGTGATGGTTCGATACGGGTAATTTTACCCTTGTAAATGTTGGCTTTTTTCTGTTCGTGACCAGGGCTTTCGATATCTAGATCGTATAAGCGTTGGCCGTCAACCAGTGCAACGCGCATTTCTTCTTGCTGCGTAGCATTGATTAGCATACGTTTCATATTGTTACTCTACTTTCAAATTTAGTCGAGTCTGACTGTTTTCAGCATGAGCCGATTTAGTGTTCCCTTGGTTTTAATGCAGTCTCACGACTGGGGAAAGCAGGAACAATTCACATTAACCTTGCCAAGCAATGTACTTTGCTAGTGTTTTTTACACCTGCAGCAAGCATTGGGCAATGCATTTCGCATTTGGTTTTTCGCACGGGCTAAATAGCTCGTTGCTGTTAACTATCAGACAAATATCTTTATTTTTGCTTTTTATATATTTAATCATGCTCAACTCCACTTACGATCTATTACGCTCATCATAAGGTGTTAAACGCACGTGTTTGTTCGGGTGTGACAAAAGCTTTGGAAATCCTAGCTTCAATCTGTATGATCTGACACCCAGATGTGCTTCACGACTAGTATTTTGCGATTAAAAAGCGGTTTCGCAAAAATTGCGAGCCAATTATCCCACTAATACCCTCGTGATAGCAACTAAATTATTACTCAAATCAGTGATTAGGCAATGTCAGAAAAATCCGGTTTAAAAGTTAGCTTTGTTACCATTACCGAAGACCAAGAAGGTCAACGTGTAGATAACTTTTTGGTAACTCACCTAAAAGGTGTACCAAAGAGTGCGGTTTATAAAATTTTGCGCAAAGGAGAAGTACGTGTAAATAAAAAACGTGTTAAACCTGTTTATCGTTTGCAGATAGATGACCTCGTGCGTATTCCTCCCATTAGAACTGCAGAACGAGAAGAGTTCGTACCACGTAATTTAGATAAGGTTTCTGCGTTAGAAGATGCGATTATATTTGAAGATAAATATCTAATTGTTATAAATAAACCGTCTGGTATGGCAGTGCATGGTGGTAGTGGTTTGAGCTATGGTCTTATCGAAGCGCTCAGAGCACTTAGACCTGAAGAAAAAAGCTTAGAGTTAGTCCACCGCCTAGATAGAGACACGTCAGGATGTTTACTTATTTCTAAACGACGTTCAATTTTAAAAGGTTTACACGAACAATTGCGTGAAAAAACCATGGAAAAAAACTATTGGGCATTAGTGACAGGTGAGTGGGCTGCAAAGATAAAAAATGTAACAGAGCCACTGAGAAAAAACACCTTACAATCGGGTGAGAGGGTGGTTCGGGTTGATGAAGAGCAAGGTAAAGCGTCTCATACTCGCTTTAGAGTGCTGGAACGTTTTAGTGATTGCACGCTAGTTCAAGCATCACCTGTCACAGGGCGCACGCACCAGATACGTGTTCACACCCAGTGTAAAGGCCACCCAATTGCATGTGATGATAAATACGGTGATCAAGTATTTGATTCAAAAATGCGCTCGCGGGGTTTAGGTCGATTATTTCTACATGCCCATGATTTACGTTTCTTACACCCAAAAACAGAGACAACGTTGCACGTTGAGGCGCCATTAGATAAGGCACTTACAAACTGTTTGACGACATTAAGGCAAGAGTGAATGGATTACAAATTGGTCATTTTTGATTGGGACGGCACGATAATGGATTCAGTGCCAAAAATTGTTAATACCTTAAAATTAGCTGCTGAAAAAGTGGGTGTTTCGGTGCCTTGCAATGATAATGCAGCTGCTATTATAGGTTTATCGCTAGATACCGCAGTCGCGACTTTGTTTCCTGATGACAATCAGCATTGGGCTGCGCTAATAAAGGCATATCAGCATCAGTATGTGCATGGCGATAATACTGCCACGCCGCTATTTGATAACGCGCATAACTATATTCATCAGTTAAAATCACAAGGCATATTACTTGCTGTCGCTACCGGTAAAAGTCGCGCAGGCTTAGAACGAATGTTGTTGCAAACGGGTTTAGGTCAATATTTTGTGACAACACGCACTGCAGATGAAGCGAACTCCAAACCCAGTCCTGATATGATCAACCAGATCCTTGATGAGCTTAATATAGCTATTGAAGATGCGGTGATGATAGGTGATTCATTATTAGACATGAAAATGGCAGAAAATGCGGGTGTTGATGCTATTGCGATGAGTTGTGGTGCAGCCAGTGCAGAGCAGTTACAACAAAGCAGTGCACGGACTATTTGTGAGAATTACCAGCAGTTAGAATTATTCCTGCAGAGCAAGCACATCGATTCCATGCTCTGCGAGTAATTCATTCAGTCGAATCAAAGGGAGGCCGATAAGGCTATTTGGGTCGTCTCCCTCAAGTTTATCAAACAAGCAAATACCTAACCCCTCACTTTTAAAGCTGCCAGCACATTGATAAGGCTTCTCAGCATCACAATAGGCTTCGATTTGTGACAAAGTCAGGGTTTTAAAATACACCGAGAATGGCTCAACAATGGTTTTGGACTTATTATTCTTGATGTCAAACAGACATAATCCCGTTAAAAAAGTGACCTTGTCTGAGCTAAATGTACTTAACTGTTTGATTGCATTCTTTTTGTTATGCGGTTTTCCTAATATTTGACCGTTGTGTAGTGCTACTTGGTCTGAGCCAATGACTAAACCACTGTTAAAGTGTTTTAAAGCGCTACGAGCTTTGCACTCACTGAGCCTTATAACAAGTTGTTCTGCGGTTTCATTCTTTAATGGGCTTTCATCAATATCCGGTGAGAAGCTTTCAAAGGGTAAGTTAAGTTTTTTAAAAATAGACTGCCTAAATACAGAACTTGAGGCTAAAATAAAGGGTATTTTCATTAATACTCGTAGGTCAATTTAAACGTGTTGCTAGGATAGGACGCAATAACGCGAAAAACAAAGGAAAGTTTGATATTTATTTTGACTAAACCACTAACTATCTATATGATGCAGCCCCTATGCAAAAGGTGAAAATTCCCATCACCCTTGAACCTTGTAGAGCCGCTCAGCGTCGTTTAAGTTATGACGGAACTGTTCAGCTTGAAGAACTTTCTCGTTTAGAGCAAGTTGTACAAGATCAATCAGGTGATATAGCGGTAAACATTCATTGCAAAAATGATGAACAAGGGTTAGTTGTTGTTAGCGGAACTATTCGCGCACACCTGACTGTTATTTGTCAGCGATGTAATGATGAATTAGGGTTGGATTTGGTACAAGACTTTGCTTATACTCCTGTTGGATTAGGTTCAGAGTCAGATGATCTCCCCGATTGCTACGATATGGCAGAGCTAAATGAAGAAGGTGAAATCAATCTTCGTCAACTTATTGAAGACGAAACGATTTTGGCTATTCCTATAGTTCCTACCCATGACGAAGCATCATGCGCCTATTCTGAGAAGCCTGCCAGCTTCGGGGATATAGAGTCGCAAGAGAGCAAACCAAATCCATTTGAAATTTTAAAACAACTTAAGAAAGATTCTTAGGAGAAGGCTAATGGCAGTACAAAAAAGCAAAAAGTCTCGCGCAAGACGTGGTATGCGTCGTTCACACGATGCTATCAGTGGACCAGCTTTAACTGTAGATCAAGTTTCAGGTGAGACTCATCGTCGTCACCATGTGACTGCAGATGGTTACTACAAAGGCGTTAAAGTAATTTCTAACTAAGAGATTACTTTATGCTAACTCATCTAACCATAGCGTTAGATATGATGGGGGGCGATTACGGCCCCCGTTCATCTATCTCTGCAGCAGTCACTGCTGTGAATAAGCATTGTAATCTGGTGCTGCTCCTTTGCGGTAACGAAGCCGTTATCAGCGATGGCCTTAGTAAGCTCGACTCACTTAATCACCCTAGATTAGTCATTAAACACTGCACTGAAGTCGTTACTAATAGCTGTGAACCAGCGCATGCCTTAAGAAATAAAAAAGCCTCGTCAATGCGTATCGCACTGGATTTAGTCAAATCTGGTGAGGCACAAGCTTGTGTTAGTTCTGGCAATACCGGCGCGTTGTTTTTTATGGCGCATTATGTATTAAAAATGCTGCCTGGTATTAAACGTCCTGCACTGATCTCTGCCGTTCCCACAGAAAAAAAACAACCTGTGTATCTGTTAGATTTAGGCGCTAATGTTCACTGTGATGGCCAAACGTTATTTGAATTTGGCATTATGGGGTCCATTGTTGCAGGTCAAGCGTTAGATTTAGCCCAGCCTAAAGTGTATTTACTCAATATTGGTTCAGAAGATATAAAAGGGCATGATGGTATTAAACAGGCAGCGCAATTGATGAAAAATTGTGAGCACATTAATTATCAAGGTTACTGTGAAGGCAGTGATATGTTTTCTGGAAAAGCCGACGTGATAGTGTGTGAAGGGTTTGTTGGTAACGTCGCGCTCAAAACATGTGAAGGCATTGCTAAACTTATTATGCATAAGTTTACAAAAGCACTAAAAAAACATGCTTTTTATCGTGTAATCGCATTTGTTTTACGCCCTATAATAAAAAAACTCTATAAAAGGGTGAACCCCGACCAGTATAACGGCGCTAGTCTGGTAGGATTGCGGGGTATTGTTGTGAAAAGCCATGGAAATGCTTCAAATAAAGCATTTCTTGCTGCGATTGAGGAAGCAGCCCAAGAAGTAGAGCGCCGTATTCCAGAAAAAATTCAAGCTACTTTTGCGCACATAGCATCAAAATCAGAACATCCGTCATCGTCATTCAGCAAATGATTTATTTTTGTTTAGAATTCACGTGGCGTAACTATTACTAGAAGAGCACTATAAATGTCACAAAGAATTGCACTTTTATTCCCCGGTCAAGGCTCTCAAGCCGTAGGTATGCTGTCAGAACTGTTAGAGTCATCAAAGGTTGTGAAGCACACATTTGCTGAAGCTTCTGCTGCATTGGGATATGACCTTGCATCCATGGTGCTACAGGGGCCAGAAGAAGAGCTTAATCAAACACACCGAACGCAACCTGCTTTATTAACTGCAAGTGTTGCAATTTACAGGCATTGGCTTGAAAGTAATCAAGGTAAAGACGTCATTATGGCAGGCCATAGTTTAGGTGAATACTCGGCTTTAGTTTGCGCAGAGGTATTACCATTAAGTGAAGCAGTAAAGCTGGTTGAAAAGCGCGGTTTATATATGCAAGAAGCTGTGCCTGCAGGTGTTGGCTCTATGGCGGCGATCATTGGTTTAGATGATGCTGCCATTGAGATTGCATGCGTTAATTCGGCGCTTGAGCAGATAGTGTCGCCAGTTAATTACAACTCTCCTGGTCAAGTTGTTATTGCAGGTCACAAAGAAGCAGTTGAGCGTGCTTCACTAGCGTGTAAAGAAGCAGGAGCAAAACGTGCATTGCCATTGGCCGTAAGTGTGCCCTCTCATTGTGCATTAATGAAGCCAGCGGCACAAAAGCTAGCGGCAGATCTAGCTGATTTAGAATTCGACAATGCATCGACAGAAGTTATTAATAATGTGGATGTAACCGTTTCAGTATCAGAACAAGAAATAAAGGATGCACTAGTACGGCAACTATATAGTCCAGTTCGTTGGACGGAGACAGTTCAACTATTGGCAAAGCAAGGTATAACACAAGCATATGAGTTTGGACCAGGTAAAGTTATTACTGGCCTAGTTAAACGAATTGATAAATCTGTTGCTTGTAGTGCAGTTAATGACACTACATCGATAGCGGCGGCACAATAATGAGAGAAGAACAAAGACGATGAGTAAATTATTTTCATTAGAAGGTAAAGTTATTTTGGTAACTGGGGCTAGTCGCGGTATAGGTAAAGCCGTTGCTAATCAATTGGTTGCACAAGGTGCCAAGGTTGCTGGCACAGCAACCAGCGAATCAGGCGCTGAGAAAATTAGTGAATATTTAGGTGCTAATGGTAAAGGTTATGCACTTAACGTTACTGATGTTGATTCTATCGCCAGTACACTTGCGGCTATCAAGGCGGATCTCGGTGATGTAGATGTCCTCGTTAATAATGCAGGTATTACTCGCGATAATTTATTAATGCGTATGAAAGAAAGTGAGTGGGACGATATTATCGATACTAACTTAAGTTCTATTTATCGACTGTCAAAAGCGGTTTTGCGTCCAATGATGAAGAAAAAATCGGGTCGCATTATTAACATTGGTTCTGTAGTTGGTACTATGGGTAACGCAGGGCAGGCTAATTATGCTGCTGCAAAAGCAGGTGTTATTGGATTCTCAAAATCTTTAGCACGTGAGGTTGCTTCTCGCGGTATTACTGTTAACGTTATTGCGCCAGGGTTTATCCAAACAGACATGACGAACGAGTTAACAGATGAACAAAAAGCAGCTACGCTTGCAAATGTTCCGGCTGGACGCTTAGGTCAACCTGAAGAAATTGCTGCAGCCGTATGTTATTTAGCCTCTGATGCTGCTGCATACATATCTGGTGAAACATTGCACGTAAATGGCGCGATGTACATGGTATAAAGTTGCAAAGTAGATAATTTTAGTTTTAATTTTTTATGATCTTGCAGCAAACAGACTTGAAATTGCTATTAAAATAAGCGATAAAAGTAGAAAATATGAGTAGAGAGGTTTGACCAGATAAAAAATTCTGAGCAAATCCTTGAATCACAGGATTATGCGCCGTAAACTACGCCGCAATCTGAAAATAACGCAAATGCGTTTTAATAAAGGAAAGAAGAATGAGCGATATTCAAGAACGCGTAAAAAAAATCATTATCGAGCAACTAGGTGTTAAAGAAGAAGAAGTTAAATCAGAAGCGTCTTTTGTAGATGATTTAGGTGCTGATTCACTTGACACTGTTGAGCTTGTAATGGCTCTTGAAGAAGAGTTCGATACTGAGATCCCTGATGAAGAAGCAGAGAAGATCACTACTGTTCAAGCAGCGATCGATTACGTAACTGCTCACGCTGAGTAATTAGCGAACACTCGGGGCAGCGCTCGTTGCCCCTAGTTTTTATCCCCTCATAAAATACTAATTCCTTTTTGGAGGAAACCGTGGCTAAACGTCGAGTCGTAGTAACTGGCTTGGGTATGTTGACGCCGCTGGGTAATGATGTAGCATCAACCTGGCAGGGCTTATTAGATGGCCGTAGCGGCATCGAAAACATCACTCACTTTGATACATCATCCTTTTCAACCAAATTTGCAGGCTTAGTCAACGATTTTGATGCCACACAATACATGGCGAAGAAAGAAGCCAAAAAAATGGATCTATTTATCCAGTATGGTATAGCTGCGGGTGTGCAAGCAATTCAAGATTCTGGTCTTGAAGTGACTGATGATAATGCGCATCGAGTTGGCGTGGCCGTTGGCTCTGGCATTGGTGGCTTAACACTCATCGAAGAAAACCACATTAAATTGCTTAATAGTGGCCCTCGTAAACTATCACCGTTCTACGTACCTTCAACCATTATTAATATGATTTCGGGTCATTTGTCGATTATGCATAATCTACGTGGCCCAAATATTTCAATCGTTACCGCATGTACAACGGGTTTACACAATATTGGTCATGCTGCACGCATGATTGCATATGGTGATGCCGATGCGATGGTTGCTGGTGGTGCAGAAAAGGCGTCTACTCCTATTGGGATGGGTGGATTTTGTGCAGCACGTGCATTGTCGTCACGTAATGACGACCCACAAGCGGCTTCTCGCCCTTGGGATAAAGACCGAGATGGTTTCGTACTCGCTGATGGTGCTGGTGTCATGGTACTTGAGGAGTATGAGCATGCTAAAGCGCGCGGTGCAAAAATCTATGCTGAGCTAGTTGGCTTTGGTATGAGTGGCGATGCATATCATATGACTTCGCCACCAGAAGATGGTGCAGGTGCGGCATTGGCAATGACGAATGCATTAAATGATGCAGGAATTAATGCTGATCAAGTGGGCTATATTAATGCACATGGTACTTCTACAAACGCTGGTGATAAAGCTGAAACGCAAGCAGTAAAAACGATATTTGGTGATGCTGCACATAACGTTATGGTGAGTTCTTCTAAGTCTATGATGGGACACCTGCTTGGTGCTGCGGGTTCTGTTGAGTCTATCATCACTGCTTTATCTTTGGTTAATCAACAAGTAACACCAACAATTAACCTAGATAACCCAGATGAAGGGTGTGATTTAGACTATGTACCTCATATCGCCAGAGATGCAAAACTCGAATATGCATTGTGTAACTCATTTGGTTTCGGTGGAACCAATGGCTCGTTGTTATTTAAAAAGGTATAATGGCGAATTGGCATAATATGAAGAGCCTGGCAATGCCGGGCTTTTTTGTGGGTGATAAATGGAAATTATTGAAGCAAATTCAGTCTCTGATTACGATCGAGGTTTGTTATACGGTGATGGTTTTTTTACCACCGCACAAGTACAGGGTGGGCAAATATTACTTTGGGACCGGCATTTAAATCGTTTGAAAGAATGTCAACAGCGCTTACAGTTCCCTTCGCTTGATTGGCAAACGTTAAATGAACGCTGTAAAGTTGAAAGTCAAAAATTAGAGTATGGCGTTTTGAAAGTTATTATAACGCGAGGTGTTGGCGGCAGAGGTTATTTGCCGCCGAAGCAGGCTCATCCGCACGTTATTTTACAAACATCACACTATCCGACTCATTACCCTGAATTATTACAACGAGGTCTAGCACTTCAATATAGTGCTATTCAACTGGGCCATCAACCGTTGCTTGCAGGTTTAAAAACGCTCAATCGTTTGGAGCAGGTCTTGATAAAACAAGATGCTGAAAAATACCCGTGTGATGACGTACTCGTTTGTGATATTAACAGCGACGTAGTTGAAACCAGTGTGGGTAATCTTATTGCTGTTAAAGCGGGTAGGGCATTCACGCCTATTTTGAACAAATGTGGTATTTCAGGCGTATATTTGCAACACCTTTCGAAGCACAACAAGATTGAGCAAAGGCGGATAAAGGTTGAGGAAATACTAGAAATGGATGCCTTATTTGTGTGTAATAGCCTACTAGGTTGCGCATTTGTTAGGTCGTTAGGGACAAATGAGTTTGATTTATCGCTTGCGAAACTGCTGCAAACTCAATTAGAGTCAGGGATGTTATGATAAAAAAAATACTATTGATGTTTGCTTTGTTGAATTGTGTGGGAGTGGCTTTTATCATCCATCAGTTTCAAGGTATTCAAAACGCGCCTTTTAAGTTTGATGGTGAATTCTATGAGGTCAAGTCAGGTGTTGGCTTCAATCACTTATGCTATGACTGGCAAGCACATGGTTTTATAGATTCGTGTTTTAAATATCAAGTGTATTCTAAATTGGTCCCAGAACAATTTCAGCTCAAAGCGGGTGTTTATGAATTAGCTAATTTGAGTGTACTCGATGCAGTAGCTAAGATACATAGAGGCGAGCAAAAGCAATTTAGTTTTACGATTATTGCGGGAGAAACATATAATAGTGTCTTAAATAAACTGAGCAAGAGCTTATTCATTGATTATCCAAAAGATGAGCCGCAGTTATTGGCGGAGTTAAAAGTGGATGGTAATCCCGAGGGGTGGTTGCTGCCTGAAACCTATTATTATGAGGCTTACACTAAAGCATCAGCTCTACTCAATAGAGCCGCAGAGCGAATGCAATTAGTGTTAACTGATGCTTGGCAGCAACGTATTGATGAACTGCCATTGGACGATCCATATCAAGTGTTAATTTTGGCGTCGATCATTGAAAAAGAAACAGGTTATGAACCAGAGCGTTCAACCATTGCATCAGTATTCGTTAACCGCTTAAATCGTAACATGCGGTTACAAACAGATCCGACAGTCATTTATGGCTTAGGTCAAAAGTTTGATGGTGATATCAAGCGCAGTGATTTGAAGCAATATACGCCGTATAATACCTATAGAATAAATGGATTACCGCCAACCCCTATTGCTATGCCATCCACTGATGCCGTTTATGCAGCTACTCAGCCTGCGCAAACGCCATACTACTATTTTGTGTCTAAAGGTAATGGTCAACATCAGTTTTCTAAGAGCTTGCGTGAACATAATCAAGCCGTTCAAAAATATATTTTAAAGAGAAGTAATGACAGCTAAATTTATTGTAATTGAGGGCTTAGAAGGCGCAGGTAAGTCAACTGCGATGGCAATTTGCCAGCAATTTTTAAAGCAACATGATATAAACTTTGTGCAAACTCGAGAACCAGGAGGAACGCCATTAGCTGAATCATTACGCGATTTGATTAAACAGCAGCATACAGAGCAAGTGGCCAGTGAAACTGAATTGTTATTGATGTATGCAGCCCGTTCTCAGCTACTTCACAATGTTATAAGGCCATCACTAGAGCAGGGTCAGTGGGTACTTGCGGATAGACACGATATGTCATCCCAAGCATATCAAGGGGGCGGTCGTGGTTTGCCAGAAAGTACGTTATGCTCATTATCTAACATAGTGTTAAATGGACTTAAGCCAGACCTGACTGTTTATTTAGATATACCACCTGCTGTAGGGCTTGCGCGTGCGAAAGGCCGTGGGGAGCTGGATAGAATTGAGCTCGAAGCGTTAAGCTTTTTTGAGCGCACAAGAGCACGATATTTAGAGTTGGCAAAACAAGATGAGCATTGTGTGATAGTCAATGCTGATCAGACAATAGACAAAGTGCACGTAGATATTGTGGCTGCTTTGGCACAGTTTTATAAAAGAGTTTTCGGCTAATGTATGAGTGGCAAACGACGCTTTGGCAGCGATTGTTTAAAAGTCAGCAGCAACAGCGGTTTCACCATGCGCAATTATTACATGGTTTAGCGGGAGTAGGTAAACAATCGCTGGCGGAACAGTTGTCTAAAGCTTTGCTATGTGAACATGAACAAAGTCTAAGTGCTTGTGGAAATTGTAAAAGTTGTGTTTTGCTTAGTGCAAATACACATCCAGATTTATTAGTAATAGCACCACAAGGGCAAAGTATATCGGTAGATGCAATTCGTGATTTAGCAAACTTTGTGTATCACTCAGCACAACAAGGGGGCAGCAAAGTTGCAATTATAATTAATGCACAGAAAATGACTCACTCTGCTGCCAATGCACTTTTGAAAACCCTTGAAGAACCAAATGTTGGGCGTTACCTATTACTTACTTGTGATGATATTAGCCAACTATCAGCGACAATTTTAAGTCGGTGTAGCAAGGTTAAAGTTGCAGTGAGTGATAGCAGCTCAGCAATGAACTGGATAGAGACACAATTACCATCGGATGTAAGTTATTCGTGGTTTAAATATTTTTATCAGCAGCCTTTGAAAATACAGCAGTGGTATTTAGATGAACAGTTTGGACAAATAGATACGTTATACAAGTTTGCATGTGATATAAAAGCAAGTCATAATTTCTCACAGGTACAGGCAATACTGAGTGAGTCGCCTGAATTAGTGAACGTTTTATGCTTGTTTATTCAGCAACAGCTAAAAGCAAAGCTGTTAGATGATTTGTCTTATCAAGCTTACAGTCAAGCGCAGGTAGCGCTCGATCAATATATGTCTGATACACAACAAATATTGGGTTTAAACCAATCACTGGGGCTCAATAAGTTAGTTAATACATTAAAAAATACAGTGTAATAGGATAGCCAGTGCAAGAACTGCTTATAGACCTTCAAGAGTTAGATGAATTATATCGTTGTTATATGGCTGCCTTAAAGCATGGTGGTTTATTTGTTAAAAGTAATGCGCGTTTTGAGCTAGGGCAAAGCGTAAAGCTGCGTGTCACTTTGCCTGATGAGATTGAAGATCATGAAATAGTTGGCAAAGTGGTGTGGATAACTCCACAAGGTGCTCAAAACTCTAACCCACCAGGGATTGGTGTGAGCTTTGTTGAGGACCTTGACAGAGTCAACGATAGAATTATTAAGCAGTTAGGCACGGCCCTAAACTCTGATAAACCCACCTACACCATGTAAGAGTAGTTATGATTGTAGATTCACATTGTCATTTAGATAGGCTCGACTTCGATAAGTTAGGGCAAAAGTTACCTGAAATTTTGACGGCAGCACGAGCTAAACAAGTAGAGCATTTTTTGTGTGTCAGCGTTACATTAGAGCAGTTTCCTAATATGCTTGATGCTATTTCTCATTATAATGATGTATCAGCATCATGCGGTGTTCATCCTTTAGACCAAAAAGATGTGCTTGATAAAGCCAAGTTGGCATCATTGGCGGAACATTCTAAAGTAGTTGCAATTGGTGAAACTGGGCTTGATTATTATTACTCAAAAGACACGCATAAAGTTCAACAGGATAGTTTTGTCGGGCATATTGAGGTTGCAAATGAGCTTAACAAGCCATTGATCATTCATACTCGAGATGCCAAAGCGGATACCATTGACTTAATGAAGGCAAATAATGCACAAAACTGTGGAGGTGTTTTACACTGTTTTACAGAGGATTGGGCGATGGCCAAACAAGCGTTAGACTTAGGCTTTTATATTTCTATTTCTGGGATTGTTACATTTAAAAATGCGGTTGAGTTAAAAGAAGTGGTTAAAAAAATTCCGTTAGATCGCTTACTTATCGAAACAGATTCCCCTTATTTGGCACCTGTTCCACATAGAGGCAAAACTAATCAACCTGCGTATGTGCAGGATGTAGCTTATTATATCGCGGATTTGAAAGGAATTGGCTATGAAGCATTAGCCAAAGCAACGACAAACAACTTTTACAACTTATTTAGCTTGGCACGTCGCTCAGATGTTACAGCAAGCTAGCGCATTACCACAATTATTACTTGGCCCGATGCTCAGACGAGCTGAACAGGGCCAAATTTGTTTTCAATTGGTAACAAGCCAGTCGTATACAGTTACAATTGAAATTGCTGACTATCAATGTGTTAGTGAGCAAAAAACATTTCGCTTAGGCGAGCATTGTTTCGTTCATTTGCTGCTAGTGCGCCCTGTGTCTGGATTGTTTGCAGCAGATATTACGCTTGACTATCAGCTGTTCTTGGATGACTTGCGTTATGACTTAGAAGCCTTTTGCTATCCATCACAGGCATCAGCTCAATGTATTGTGCCCAAGCAATTACAGCAAATATTGCATGGGTCTTGCCGAAACCCACATCATTCAAGCCGAGATAGTTTAGCAGCCGCAGACGCCTTGCTTGAAAATAAAAAAGCAGCGGGGGAGGCAGCCCCAAACTTACTTTTGATGTCCGGCGATCAAATTTATGCGGATGATGTTGCAGGGCCAATGTTGCTGGCAATAGCACAGCTAGTTGAGGTACTGGGTATATACAAAGAACAAGCCCACGTTGCACAATTACCACATGACATGCAACAACAACTTTATAATCGGCATAATTTTTTACCAAAAACACCATGGCAGCAATGTCCTAAATATAGCTTTAGTTACTGGTTTAAACGTGGTGAAGCACATTTTACAAGCATGAGTGCAGGAAATCATTTAGTCTACTTCCAAGAGTTTGTTGCATGCTACTTACTTAATTTTAGTGCAGTTTGCTGGCAATTAATCGACCCGCATAAGCTAACTTATCAAGGTATAAACCCTAAGTTTAAAAAGTCTTTTGATACTCAACTGCAAACTATAACGCAATATGTTGATGACTTACCCAAAGCGCAGAGGCTGTTTGCCAATATCTCGACCTTGATGATGTTTGACGATCATGATGTTACAGATGACTGGAACTTGACTGCACGCTGGGAACAAGCCATAGCGGCACATCAAAGTAGTCGGCGGATCATTAATAGTGGGTTACTAAGCTATTGGTTATTTCAAGGCTTGGGTAATGATGCGATGCGTCATAGTGGTGCTTTAAGCGCTGAATTTGAAAGAAGCTTAGAGGGCAATACATGGCAGTTTAAAGCCTTAGATAAAGCGCTCAATAGGTTTAAAAATTGGCATTACTGCTTAGAAACAGTGCCGAAAGTAGTGGTTATGGATACGCGTACTCACCGTTGGCGTAATGAGCAAAACTTTAATGAGCCCAGTGGATTATTAGATTGGGAAATGCTCATGGAATTAGAAGACACACTACTGGATCACAGTGCCGTCATTTTAGTGTCTCCAGCGCCTGTATTTGGGGTTAAATCTATCGAAGCTATTCAATCGGTATTTAATTTTTTTGGTCAGCCATTATTAGTCGATGTTGAAAACTGGATGGCACATGAAGGCTCTGCTCGTAAGTTATTAGAGATATTTAGACGCTCTGATACGCCAAAAGAAACGATTATATTATCGGGCGATGTCCATTATTCGTTTTGTTTTTCGGTACAAAGTAGGTTTGGTAAACATCATAATCGAATTTGGCAACTAACTGCGTCGGGTATCAAGAATGAGTTTCCGAAAAAATTAATCAAGTGTTTAGATAAATTAGACTCCATGTTGTACGCACCATGGAGCCCACTAAATTACTTTACCAAGCGTTGGCATATGGAAGTGAACAAACACCCACTGCTTGGTTCGTCGAGCAATAAACCCTATTTAGTATCTGATAGCGCTATAAGTTTGATCACGTTAGAGCAAGCGGAATTAGTTCGATATCAATTGCTACATCATGATGGTAGGGTACAAGAGTTCTCTCTAGAAACTGATTAGTGTGCTTTACATGTTCTCATGTCGATTTAACAGCGCTGTCATTCAATTTGTACTCTTGCCACCATAAACGTTCGCTGTCCCTGTAAAAGTATTGCCACTTTATAACCGCCAACTCTTTGCTATATTTTATCTAAAGCCCTTTTTATTCGGCAATGTATGCAACTTAAATGGTGTTTATGCTTAGTATTGGTAATTAACTTTGCCTATGCAGTACCGCAGTTTTCAGATACGGCTCAAATCATGCGCCATTACGATTATAATAATGGCTTAAGTCAAGTTACCGTTACAGCATTAGCACAAGATCAATATGGATATGTATGGGTTGGTACTCAGGCTGGGCTCAATCGCTTTGATGGCCATGAATTTAAACAATTTAAACCAAGACAACAAGACCCAAATAGCCTTGCTGGAGGCTTTGTCACTGACTTATGCATCAGTGCAGATAAAGTGTGGGTCGGTACTCGCACAGGTCTGAGTGTTTATCACAGCACCCATGGGCATTTTACCTCATTCTTATCTGAGCAATACCCAGAAGTTGCATCAGATAGAGTTATCTCTTTAGATTGCAATGGCCCTAATGTGGTTGTTTCTTTGGAAGATAGCGATGTTTATCAAGTAAGTCAAACGACCTTAAAGCCTAGTAAAGTGATTTTGCCAGGGCGCTTCATTCGCAATGTAATTGAACGCAATGATGCATATTATTTCTTGAGTGATCAAGGGTTAATGAAATATACAAAGCAATCTTCCGAAGCCATATTACTGCTTGGTGGGGAATATGAAAAAATGAGTTTTTCAGCCCAGCGCATCGTTCTTATAAGCAAAATGCAAAAACTGGTTAACTATGACACCTTGTATGAGCGTGTATTGTGGTCGAGAAGTTTTACCAACGATACAAATATCACATTACATAATGTGATTGTGAATGCCGATGAAGTACTTGTAGCAACTAATAATGGCTTATACCTGTTAGATAGGCAGGGACAACTTCTCAATCATTGGTACAAGCGCAGTATGCAAACTAATGGATTACTGGATAACAATGTTATTACGGTGATGAGAGACGCAAATCAGGATCTCTGGCTTGGAACTGAAACAAGGGGGTTGCACTTTTTAAGCCAGTTAAGTGAGTCTTTTGGCCATGTCAGCCAACACAGTTATACCCAATCTCCTTTATTGAGTTCGGATATACGAAGTTTTGCTATTGATAAGCAAGACAGACTGTGGTTTGGCACATCAAGCGGGCTATTTATATTTGATGGGCAGGGATTTATCGCTGCAAACAAAATCTATCCCTCGTTGGATGTATTAGACAACAGCTTTATTACTAAAGTAGCAATTATAGAAGAGCAGTTGTGGGTCACAACCAGAGGTAATGGAGTTATTAAGTATGATTTTGAAAATGCTCGATTAGAGCACCTTAAACCAGATTTTGGTAATGGGCCTGAGCTTACCTTTAATAGTATGCTTGAGTACAAAGGCGATTTATTAATAAGTTCTCGAACGTCAGGTTTGCTCAAATATGTCGAAGGAAAAAATAAGCTAGAGCCATATTTTCACCCATCAATTCAAGCCCCTAGTCATGTTTCATCCATGCGCAATGTTGCCGGTGCTTTGTGGTTTGGATCAATCGGCAATGGGCTCTTTCAGTTCAAAGGTGGCAGGTTACGTAATATTACTACTCAGCACGGGCTGAGTTCAGATCTGGTGTTTATGTTGGAGCAAGACCAATATGAAAATACTTGGGTAGCCAGTGAATTAGGCATATCTATTGTTAATGCTGATTTTGAAGTTGAACGTACAATTACGCATACGAATGGGCTGGCTAATACTGCTATATGGGCTTTAGTATACGATGGTTATGATCATATGTGGGTAGGCAGTAGTGGCGGGTTAAGTCAGATTCACACGGCCAATTTTGCAATTCATAATTTCTCTCCAATTGATGGCATTCAAGACAATGAATTTAATTATAATGCTGCATGGTTAGCGCCTGATGGACGAGTTTTTGTTGGTGGGGCTAAAGGCTTTAATCAATTTTATCCGCAGAAAGTAAATATTGATAAGAGTGAAAAACCACTGCTTATAAGTCATATTGAATTGTTGGGGCGGGTATTGTTACCTAGCCCTAGTGGTCACCTACGTACATCTCCTGAATTAGCAAAAGAGCTCGTGTTAAATCATGATGAAGACATTGTCTCTTTACAGTATTCAAGTCTTGATTATGGCTCTGAGCAGCAGCAGTTTTATTATCGTGTTTTGGGCTTAAGTGATAAGTGGTTGAAGTTAGCATCTGGTGTTAGGCAAGTTAATTTATTACGTTTGGAACCCGGGGAATATGTGATTGAAGCATACACGGTAAACCGATTTAATATCCAATCTCCCAAACATCGTTTTGTTATTAAGGTGAAGGCTCCTTGGTGGTGGAATAGTTATTCAAAAGCAACTTATGGACTCACTATACTTCTTATTGTGTTGTTAATCATGCGTGTGCGACAACGCCGTTATCAGCAGGTAGTTCGAGCAAATAAAAAAATGCAGGAATTACAGCAGCGTTTAGAGTTATCTCTTTGGGCTAGTGGTGATGAGTTGTGGGATTGGCATTTAATGAACCACACCATATACCGCCATAGTGTATCTCCTCGTGTTGATTATGGTATTACTCAAACACGAATGACCTTAGCAGATATTGGTCAGTTTGTTCATCCTGAAGACTGTACGTATTTAAAAACCAAGGTGGAGTCTTGCATCCGAGGGGATGCACAAAGTTATGAGATAGCTATTCGTGTTAAAGACTTGGATGGTAATTGGAGCTGGGTATTAGACCGTGGCAAGGTTGTTAAACGCGGAAATGGAGGCCAAGCTATTCGCATCGCTGGTGCACTAAAAGACATCGCACAGCTCAAAGCACATGAAAATGCGTTACAAGCACTTAATGAACAGTTAGAAATAAAAGTTGCCATGCGCACTGATGAACTTTACAAAAAAAACCAAAAGCTAGAACAAGCTATGATGGAGTTAAAACAGACTCAAGATGAGTTAATTGAAAGTGAAAAAATGGCATCGCTGGGAGGTCTTGTCGCAGGCGTCGCCCATGAAATAAATACGCCGTTGGGCGTTGCGCTTACAGCCTTGACGTATAATGAAGAAAGTATGAAAAAGGTTGCCAATAAATTAAAAAGTAAAACGTTAAGTCAAAAGGATCTCAATAAAGCATTAGAGGAGCAAGGTGAAGGGTATCAATTGATATTTAGAAACCTTGATAGAGCACAAAATCTAATAGGTAACTTTAAACAAGTAGCAGTTGACCAATCAAGTGAAGTTTGTCGGGCAATAAATTTGAAAGCGTATGTGCAAGATATTTTTACGTCGCTTGAGCCTTTAACAAAGGGTAAAAATATCGAGATCCAAGTTTTGGGTAATGATGACATCAACATACATACCTATGCTGGCGCGGTATATCAGATCTTAACAAATTTACTCAATAATTCTGTTATTCATGGATTTGAAAAATTATCAACAGGGCAGGTGATAGTGCAGCTTCAGCAGGATGAAAATTATTGGTACTTTCATTATCAGGATAATGGAGTAGGGATGTCAGATACTATGCTTAAATCAGTATTTGACCCCTTTGTGACATCAAAGCGCAGCCAAGGTGGATGTGGGCTAGGCATGCACATTGTTTATAATTTAGTGACACAGCTTTTAAAGGGAGAGATCCGCTGTACGTCAGAGCTGGACCAAGGTATAGAAGTTAAAGTTAAGGTGCCAATCCAAACATTTGATAATAGCCAAGATTAACACCTATCAGATTTTAATACTGGTAACTGATATGTTGAAAAAAACGTATATTAATATCTTGTTTACTCGGATTTATATGTAATTTATCCGCAAAGGCACGGATCACGCTTTCAACATTACTCATAAATCGACCATAGCCCATATCCTTCTTATGTGATGTGTGCGCTACGATGACAAAATTCATTGTATCAACTAGTTTATCACCTTCCCAAATAGAAGCGTTTTGCACTTGGTCACTTTCAATATCAAAGCTGAGCTTTTGTAATTCTATATTTGCAGCATTTTTATCTATTTGACTATTTCGTACTAATGGCAAACGTCCATCTGCAACAAACGCGCACAGCGAAAGCTGTTTTTCAGCGCAGCTAGATAAAAAAGCATCCTCTATGGTTTTATAGAATTGACTGTAATCGTTGTGTTTTAATAGATGTTGATATTCAGTTTTAAGAGCGCGCGTAACAGGTAAGCTGAAAGTAGCATATGTCATTTCAGAATGTGTGTCGGGTAAAGTGCAATTACGTGCCTGATATCTTGGGTATAAGCTTCTTAATTTATAACCATAACTTTCTTTGTTACCTTTAGCTTTAGCAAAAATATCATAGGTTAAGTGTTGGTGATCGCGTACCCTTAACGCGTTAGCGCCAATGCTTTGGTTGGTTTCAAGTAGTGCTTCTAGAGTGCGTTTTACCTTAATATGAAAGTTTGCTGCATTTGCGCGAATATCACTGCCAGTGGCTAAAAAAAGAAGAGAAATCTTGCGTGCTTTTACGTTTTCATCCCAATAAGATTTATGGGCCTCGTGATATTTAGGGTTATAAAAAAACAGCATTTGTTTTTGTGTTTGCAAACAATATGATTCTTCATGAAAACGTACAATCGGTAATTTGTCATTAGCAATGAGATGCACATTATGAAGTTCATACTCATCGCATTGTGCAAACAATTGACGAGCTAGGCGCTCGTAGCAGCTTTGCAAGTCCTCAAAACAGTTATAAAACTGCTCTGTTGGTTTGAATTCTGCGAGGATATACTGATTGTTGCGCGCATTAGTTGGAATATAAACGCGGTTGAGTGTCATTGAAGCCATTTATTAATTGTCCTTGGATTACATCACTGTATGAGCGCACTATAAAGCAGTTTTATTGCTTTTTTATTGCGATAGAACAAAAACTGTCATGAAATTTTAAGACCAGTGATGATATCTATACCTCATTTAAATAATTCTTTCAGTGTTGAACAGGATTTACTGTAAGTTCCCAGTGTATTTTGTAATAATGCTGAGGTTATTCAGTACCAATTTCAGAGGAATGCATGAGCATGGCGGAAACAGAAAATCGCCCAACAAATTTTATTAGAACGATTATCGATGCTGATTTGGCAAGCGGTAAGCATCAGCAAACGCACACGCGTTTTCCGCCAGAGCCAAATGGTTTTTTACATATAGGACATGCTAAATCAATTTGTCTTAACTTTGGTATTGCACAAGACTACCAAGGTCTTTGCAACTTACGTTTTGATGACACTAATCCAGAAAAAGAAGACATTAATTACGTTCAGTCTATTCAAGAAGACGTTAGCTGGTTAGGTTTTAAATGGGATGACGAGATTTGTTACTCGTCAAATTATTTTGACCAATTGCATGGCTTCGCTGTTGAGTTGATTGAAAAAGGCTTGGCTTATGTATGCTTTTTGTCACCGGAGCAGGCGCGTGAATATAGAGGTTCTTTGACTGAGCCGGGTAAAGATAGTCCTTACAGACATACTTCACCAGAAGAAAACTTAGCCTTATTTGAAAGAATGCGCAAAGGTGAATTCAAAGAGGGTGAGTGCGTACTACGTGCTAAAATTGACATGGCCAGTTCGTTTATGGTGCTTCGTGACCCAATCATTTACCGTATTCGCTTTGTTCATCATCACCAAACTGCCGACAAGTGGTGTATTTATCCAATGTATGATTTTACACACTGTATTTCAGACGCATTGGAAGGGATCACGCACTCGTTGTGTACACTAGAGTTTCAAGATAATCGCCGTTTATATGACTGGGTACTTGATAATATTAGTCTTGAGTGTCACCCGCAGCAAATTGAGTTTTCACGCTTAAATTTAGAATATACAGTAATGTCAAAGCGTAAGCTAAACGATCTTGTAGTTAATGGCCAGGTACAAGGATGGGATGATCCTCGTATGCCAACTATTGCAGGGTTACGCCGCAGAGGTTATACCCCAGAGTCTATAAGAGAGTTTTGTAAACGTATCGGGGTTACTAAACAAGACAATATGGTTGAAATGGGCATGTTAGAGGCATGTATTCGTGACGACTTAAATGAAAATGCACCACGTGCTATGGCAGTACTTGACCCAATCAAAGTGGTTATTGAGAACTTTGACGCAAATAAAGTTGAGCAACTTACTGCACCGAACCACCCTTCAGATGAAGCTATGGGTTCCCGTGAGGTTCCTTTTACTAGAGAACTTTATATTGAACGTGAAGATTTTCGAGTTGAAGCGAATAAGAAGTTTAAACGTTTAGTTTTGGGTAAAGAAGTACGTTTACGCAATGCTTATGTGATCAAAGCTGAGCGTTTTGACGAAGACGCTGATGGTAACATCACAACTATTTATTGCAGCTATGATGCTGAGACTTTAGGTAAAAACCCAAGTGATGGTCGCAAGGTTAAAGGTGTTATCCATTGGGTGTCGGCAACACATTGCGTTGAGGCTGAGGTTCGCCAATATGACCGTTTATTTAATGTGCCAAATCCAGCGGCAGCTGAAGATTTTACGCAGACGCTTAATCCTGAGTCATTGGTTGTGATCAGCAATGCGAAATTGGAGCCATCGTTAGCAAACGCAGCTGCTCAGCAAGGCTTTCAGTTTGAGAGAATGGGGTATTATTGTCGTGATAACAAAGCAACCGAGTTGGTATTTAACCAAACCGTTGGCTTAAGGGACTCATGGGCAAAAAGCGAAAACGCTTAAGCAAGTAATTTAAAAGGCCGAACCATTCGGCCTTTTTCGTCAGTGAAAGACAACATGAAAAACCAAGTCGCAGATAAGCAAAGTACTAAGTCCATCCATAATTTTTATGTTAATGAACAGCAATCTATCTATTTACTATCGCATCATGATGCTAAAAAACATCGCCAATGGCTTAGTATTTGTAAAAAGCAATTATCTATGTTGGGCTATTCAGATGTTGAAATAATTGGCTCTGGAGCGTTTGGCTTTGTTTTTGCGGGAGTCAGCCCAGATTCCCAGCAATGGGTGTTTAAGTTTTCACGGATCACTTTACCACAAGCTGTGCGTGACAGGCTCGAAGATGAAGCATACATGTTATCGCAAATTCACAATCCAATGGTGCCGAAATTTTTTGCTTTTGAACGGGTAAAAAAGCAAGGTATTTTAATGATGGCGAGAGCACCCGGAGAGGATTTAGAAAAAGTCTCACTAAAAAGAGGACGTTTTTACGCTGATGAGCTAGTGGCGCTGGCGCTGAAACTTCGTAATATGTTGAGAGACTTAAGAGCACATCGCAACGGTATGTCGCCACAACCGATAGTTCATGGTGATATTAAACCCTCAAATATTGTTTGGGACGAGCAAGTCAAAAAATTTTCATTGGTGGATTGGGGCAGCTCCGTTTATGCGCAAATTGACGAACATGGCGAACCTGTAGCAAGCAATATTATGGACTTAATGTCTTCAGATATGGCCAGTACAAATGCCAGAATGGGTGATGTGTACTTTATTGGTGATGAGCAAATGTCTGGCGCGCAATCATCGCCACGATTTGATGAGCAAGGTGTTGCGTCAACCATTTATGCGCTCGCCAGTGCTCAATCATGCCGTTTTGGCGCAAAGGTTATTCCAGCTAAGAGTCTGGGTTTACCGAAAGAGTTTGCAGCGGTAATTGATGGCATGTTGAGTAAAGATAAGCACACACGTGACCAAGCCGGTGATTACTTTATGCGTAATATGCCAGCTATGGCGCGTACATACTTACCTCGTTTTAAGCGCAAAGAAAACAAAGCAAATATTCCATTTTGGGTAAGTAATACCAATGAGCAGCCAGATACTGTAGTTTATAGCTCTCGGAAGGAGTTTTTACGCCGGGCAGATCACAGGCAACAACTTCATGATGTTAACGATGCTCAACTAGATAGATATTATAAAGAGTTTTTATTTGATACGGGTGACGTTGAGAAAGCCTTTTTAGCATCCATAAGTCGTTTAGCAAAATATCCAGTAGTGGGGGGCTTGAGCTTTCATTGGAAAGAAACTTCGCTGTATATTGAATCAAGCTTAATTCTACATGATAGTGATATGCAGACCGCGTTAACAGATGCCATTAATGCAACGGTGATGTTAGCGCAAGGAATCACTCAAAAAGGTTTATTTAAATGTTGCCTATTTGATGCACGCCAAACTATTCAGCTTGAAAGAGATGAAACTGGCGCATTTGTTTTTGATAAACTCCCACAGCTGAGTTATTCCGTGGTTGATGTATCTAGTAACGAATTGACTCGTCCGCATAGTTACTTTGAAGATGGAAAAGATCCTGACGAGCAACTGCAACTGCCCAAAAGCATTATCAAATGTGTATTTGAGCTTAACCAAATTCACCACACCGGTTGCATTATTTTTGAGTCGCTTGAAGGGCGCTTGAAGATCCATCATTATTACCGTTTACTTGATGTAAGTAAAGAGCAGCAATTCAAAGCGTTACTTAGCCGTATTATGCAATATGCGATGAGCATAGACGATGTTGGTGTAGCTGGCTTTATGAAGTTGCCTTATAAAAATACTCGAGAATTTAACCTATGCGAGCAACAAGCCCAATATTACTACCCTAAAAACCCCAAGCTTTAAAATGGAGTTTTAGTAAACACATTAAGCAAATTGAATTATTTGCCATTGCATAACGTGTGTATTTTATTCAAAGTAGCTGTGATCAATTAATAAGTGAGTAGGGATATGGACAAGCAACAAAGACAAGATATTTTAACCTTAAGTTGGAGCATTCATGATGATGTGGAGCAGGCTGTATTGAAACATCCAGCCAATAGTAATGATGAAAGCTGGCCCGAAAAACAACGCCTTCTGTTAGCAGATATGGCGTTACACTTATTACAAACGGCACTTAAACCCGGTGACTTACAAACAGACAAATTGACGAATAATTTAAACGCAATTTTAACACTCAGTGATGACTTCATTGAGCACGTGGATTTAAAGGCTGTTACTGACAAGTTATATCATTTGGAACCTGATCATGAGCCAAAAAATTAAGCTGTCATCACATCAGCATGATGAATTAATATTAAAGGCACAGCAATATTGTGTGGATAGTTTTGGTCTCGAACTTGAACAGTTTGATGCGGCCTTTATGGTGGATTTTTTTATCGAACAAATTGGTAAGCAGATTTATAACAAAGCGCTTGATGACGCAAAATCTCATTTAGAACAACACTTTGAGGTATTGGGTGAAAGGTTATATGACTTGGAAAAATATTAAAGGCGAATGCGTTAAATAGTTTTATTGGACAAATTCGCTTATCCAGAGCAGAGGTTAAAAAGGAAGCAGGCTATATGGACATACCGCAATCATTACATGACATTTTAGGCGAACAGCAAAGTAAATTAGCGCTTTTCGGTATAACTGCATTTACACTGCTAGGCTCAGTGCTGGTTTTTATTTTGATGCATTATCAAATGTCCGAACAATCTTATATGTGGTGGCAGTATGTGCTAGGCGGACTCGTTATAATTGATATAGTTGCTGGTACTGCGGCTAATTTTACCCGAGGTACTAATCATTATTATGCTTGTCGAGCACGATCCCGGTGGGTTTTTATAGCGATTCACATTCACCTAATTGTGGTAGCTGTGTTATTTGAGCAACCTTTAATACAAGCGGTTTATATTTGGAGCTATGTGATAATATCTGCGTGTATTTTGAATGCACTATTTGACAAAAGAATACAGCGGTTTCTTGCTATGATATTGGTTAGTATTGGACTCGTATTAATTGTAGGTTTGGCGTCGATGTGGTGGTATAAAACAGCGGCTGCGCTTTTTTTAGTCAAGGTATGCTACGCATTTGCAGTTGATCATTATGATATAAAAAGCCCGACTTAAATCGGGCTTTTTATAAAAGCTATTTAAACCTAGGTTATTTATTCATCAGGTCGGTAGGTTTTTTTCATGATATACACAAAAGCATTTACAAAGGCATTTTCTTGATATTTTTTGAGACCAGTATCTTCAAAGTCAATCGGTAATGGGTTGCGCTTAAGCTGCTCTTTAACTTCAGTCGTTGAAAGTAAGCGAACATCTAACCCTTCGATTAATTGTATTGCAGCTTCCATTTTAAAACCGGCCGCACTGCCTGCAAATTTGCCTTTGGGTGCTCGTTGCCTTATTGCAACAGAATCAACCTGATAATCAGTCATAAGCTTTGCAAAATCGAATTGAAACTTACGCATTTGTTCGGTGTCTAGACCAACATTCGTAAGAGTAAAGCGGGTTTGACGCACGTCACGTATATCAAATACGTCGTCTTTTTTAGTTAGCAGACACAAAAGTATGTCACTGCCTGTGATCTCAACGCCACATGTTCTCATTATTAGTTTCCAATCTATTTAATTATCGACGGATTATAGCAACCTCATCCATAAAGCAAAAGCTTACACCTTAATCTCTATTGCGATGGCTGCGTGATCTGAATAGCGGATATCCTCTTCATCTCTTTTTGGATCCAGATGGGCATCAAAATTATGATATGTCAGTGATTTTATCAAAGGATTGCTACTATTAGGGTTAAACTGCTGTGATGCTAAAATATAGTCAAGTACATTACCTTGGCCCTGATAGTAATGACTTGCAGGTTTTTGTTCAAACTGATGTGTATTATCAGCAAAGGTAAAACTGTCAAACAGTCCAACACTGTCAAAACGCTCATGAATATTAACTTGCGGGGGAAAGGAGCGAGTCATGAAGGATAGGGCTGGGCTACAAAGGTTATCATTAAAGTCCCCCATCACAAGGGTGGCACAATTTTGCTCACGCTGAGTTTTAAGTGCATCATAATAAATAATTGAGGCTTCTAAAGAGCGAGAAATTTGTGACTGCATTGTTCCCACAGTTTTGTGTAAGAGTGTTAAAAGGGGGTCATCCTGTTGTGAGTCACCAATCATATGTGCCATAGAGTGAACTCGCTGTGATTTGAAATGCACCGCGTAGCAGGTTATTAAACCAAAACCTGCCAGTTCAAGTGTACACTTTATAGGGGTGCGATTAAAACGAAATTGGTGTTGATTATTTAAATACTCTAACAGTTCAGGGCAAGGTTCAAATGCGCTCACTTGCCCAAACGGCACTTTTGAGGCTATCGCAACAACAGGGTTAAACAGTACATTTGAGAAGACAGCATCCGCTTTAGGTGTATCAACAGTAGCGAAGTAACTTAAGCCTAAATCATCACATAAGTTCTTTAATGCATCAATGCTAAATACTTCTTGAAAGACAATAAAGGTGGGATTGATATGTTCAATAAGCCCAGTGATAAATTGGGTTTTTGACTGCCATTGTGTTTCATTATAGTGTTCGTGCAGTTGATAGAACGAAAATGGGGGACTTGCAAAATTTAATAAATTTAAAGAAGCAAAGCAGTAGCGAGTCAGGTCAGTCATGTATTCCCCTTTTTTGAGTGCTCAAACGTGTATAAATTTAACAATTTATTGATCAATTTTAGTCTTTGACTTGAATTTCGTCACGCTCACGGTCAAAATACCACTCGGTTTGAAAGTCCTCAAGCACACGGTATGCTAAATCGCTGCCGGCGCCAATGCTTATTCGTAAAAGCGTTGTTGGGCACTCATTTTAAAATTAATTAATTTGTACATGTGATGCATCGTAGGTGTCACCACTGTAAATAGGATTTATCATGCCAATTATTACGCTTCCTGACGGTAGTCAGCGTGTCTTTGAAAACCCAGTATCAACTCTACAAGTCGCTCAAGATATCGGACCTGGTCTTGCTAAAGCAACCATAGCCGGTAGGGTAAATGGTGTGCGTGTTGATGCATGCGATGTGATTAATGAAGATGCTCGTTTAGAAATTATTACAGTAAAAGATGACGATGGTTTAGAAATCATCCGCCACTCGTGTGCTCACCTAATCGGACATGCTATTAAGCAATTATTCCCAGATGTAAAAATGGCCATTGGGCCAACAATCGACAATGGTTTTTATTATGATGTCGATTTGGAACACTCATTAACACAAGAAGACTTAGACGCTATTGAAAAGCGCATGCTTGAACTTGCAAAAACGAATTATGACGTTGTTAAGAAAACCGTTTCTTGGCAAGAAGCGCGTGACGCTTTTGCAGCAAGAGGCGAAACCTACAAGATAGAAATCTTGGACGAAAATATTGATAAAGATGATAATCCAGGTCTTTATCATCATGAAGAATATGTTGATATGTGTCGTGGCCCTCATGTACCAAACATGAAATTCTGTCAACATTTTAAAATCATGAAGGTGGCTGGTGCTTACTGGCGTGGCAATTCAGAAAACAAGATGTTGCAGCGTATATATGGCACAGCTTGGGCTGATAAAAAGCAATTAAAAGCGTATTTAAAACGCCTTGAAGAAGCTGAAAAACGTGATCACCGAAAAATTGGCAAAGCACTTGACCTTTGGCACTGGCAAGAAGAAGCCCCAGGTATGGTGTTTTGGCATAATGATGGCTGGAGTATTTATCGCGAGCTAGAAGAATTCGTACGTGAAAAGCTACGTGAATATAGCTACGAAGAAGTCAAAGGTCCGATGATGATGGATCGTGCTTTGTGGGAAAAATCAGGTCACTGGGATAAATACTCAGAGGCAATGTTTACCACAGAGTCTGAAAAACGAGAGTATGCGATTAAGCCAATGAACTGCCCTGGGCATGTTCAGATTTTTAACCAAGGTTTAAAGTCTTATCGTGACTTACCACTGCGTATGGCTGAGTTTGGTTGTTGTCACCGTAATGAACCATCTGGTGCATTACATGGTTTGATGCGCGTACGTGGTTTTACTCAAGATGATGCGCATGTTTTTTGTACTGAAGAGCAAATCATGGATGAAGTTTCGGCATGTATTAAGATGGTGTATGATACTTACGAAACATTTGGCTTTGAAAAGATTGTTGTTAAGCTTTCGACTCGTCCAGAGAAGCGTATCGGTGAAGACCAAATGTGGGACAAGGCTGAATTAGCGCTTGCTGAAGCATTAAAAATTAATGATATTGAATTTGAGTATTTACCGGGTGAAGGGGCGTTCTATGGTCCTAAAATTGAATTTACTTTGTATGATTGCTTAGAACGTGCATGGCAGTGTGGTACAGTACAATTAGATTTTGCTTTACCAGGTCGTTTAGGTGCTACTTATGTGGCAGAAAACAACGAGCGTAAAACACCAGTTATGATCCACCGTGCAATATTAGGTTCAATTGAGCGTTTTATTGGCATTTTAACTGAAGAGTATGCTGGCTTATTCCCAACCTGGTTAGCGCCTAAGCAAGTCGTGATCATGAATATCACCGACAAACAGGCTAATTATGTGCATGAAATAGTAAAAAAATTAAATAAACTTGGAATTAGAGCCTGTGCTGACTTGAGAAATGAGAAGATAGGCTTTAAAATTCGTGAGCATACTTTAAAACGTATACCATACCTACTTGTTGTTGGAGATAAAGAAGTTGAACAACAGGAAGTAGCAGTGAGAACGCGTAAAGGTGAAGACCTAGGCAAATTCTCAGTCGAAGATTTTATCGCTAAAATCAGCGAAGAAATTAAATATCGACAATAACAAACCTGCGTGTGGCATAAATAATACAACTGACACACGCAACTATTTTGATTTTCTTGGAGGAACGTACCATTAGAGGCGGAAAAAAAGGGCAAACTACAGCTCAAAAAAATCGTATCAATGAAGAAATAACTGCGAAAGAAGTTCGCTTATCTGGCCTAGAAGGCCAGGAACCGAGCATTATGTCGTTAAAAGAAGCTCAAGCGATTGCTGATGAAGCCGGCGTGGATCTAGTTGAGATTAGTCCTAATGCTGAACCGCCTGTCTGTAAGGTGATGGACTACGGTAAGTTTGTTTTTGAAAAAGCAAAGTTGCAAAAAGAACAAAAGAAAAAGCAAAAGCAGATCCAAATTAAAGAGATCAAGTTCCGTCCTGGCACTGATGAAGGTGATTACCAAGTTAAGTTACGTAACCTAAGAAAGTTCTTAGAAGCGGGTGACAAGGCTAAAATCACGATTCGCTTCCGTGGTCGTGAAATGGCTCACCAAGAAATTGGTATCGAATTACTTAATCGTATTAAAGCTGATTTGGAAGATATAGCAGTTGTTGAGTCATTCCCAAATCGAGTTGAAGGTCGTCAGATGGTGATGATGATGTCACCTATTGCTAAAAAGTAATAAAGACGGCATAATACGCGCGAATTTAATACAGGTTTAAAGTGTCTTTGGCCACCTGTATTAACCGGTACTGAAGAAAGGGCACGCCTTATAGGAACCCTTCACCGGATTTGGTTGTAATTTAGGCCTCAAAGTGATGGTAACATCCGCCTACTTACATTGGTTTAAAGCAATACATTTGGAGTTATTGCAATGGCTTATAAGCTAAAATCACACAGAGGCGCCGCTAAGCGTTTCAAAAAGACTGCTTCAGGCGGTTATAAGCGTAAACAGTCGCACTTACGTCACATTCTGACTAAAAAGTCTTCTAAGCGTAAACTACACTTACGTGCTAAGTCTATGGTTCACAAAAACGACATTGGTCTTATCGACCGTATGTTACCATTCGCTTAATAGGGGTTATCAGAAATGGCAAGAGTTAAACGCGGTGTTATCGCACGTGCACGTCACAAAAAAGTATTAAAGCAAGCTAAAGGTTACTATGGAGCACGTTCACGTGTTTATCGCGTAGCTTTCCAAGCAGTAACTAAAGCAGGTCAATACGCTTATCGTGACCGTCGCGCTAAGAAACGTACTTTCCGTCAATTATGGATTGCACGTATCAACGCTGCTTCACGTCAAAACGGCCTTTCTTACAGCCGTTTCATCAATGGCCTTAAAAAGTCATCTGTTGAAATCGATCGTAAGATCTTAGCTGATATCGCAGTATACGATCAGGTTGCTTTCGCAGCATTAGTTGCAAAAGCAAAAGATGGTCTAGCTGCTTAATAAGCTTATTCCCTAAAAAAGGAGCCTCAGGCTCCTTTTTTTGATCTTATTATTTCATTACCTAATAGCTCAGCGATTTCTAATTAGCAGCTTGTCTAACCAACGAGTACTGAGTATGCGCTTCAAATACCCCATAAAATAAGTTGGAAAAGTCACATAGTATCTTGGCTTTGCTTGCGTAGCCGTTAATGCATGGTAGAGTTTTTTGTAGACGGCTTCAGGTTCAAGTGTAAAAGGCTGTGGCGCTGTTTCAGCCTCTAATCTTTTTAGCTGGGCTAAATAATCTTGTTTATGTGGGCTTGATTGAATATCAATATTTTCAATAAATGCATCTTTGGCATTTGCTCTGAATCTTGAAGTGATTGGGCCGGGCTCAATTAAACTGATTTGAATATTAGTGTCGTTAAGCTCCATACGCATTGTATCTGTTAATCCTTCTAAGGCAAACTTACTGGCATTGTAAGCACCACGAAAAGGTAGTGCGACAAGGCCAAGTACTGATGAATTATGTATAATGCGGCCATGTCCTCGTGCACGCATATGTTTAACTGCAAGGTTGGTTAACGTATGCCAAGCAAAAAAGTTAACTTCAAATTGTTTTTTTAAGATGTAAGTTGGCAAATCTTCAACGGCACCAGGTTGACCATAAGCACCATTATTAAATAGTGCGTCTAATTGTCCATCACACAATGTGAGTGCTTCGGCGAAGCCTGTTTGAATACTGTGTTCGTCACTTAAGTCAAGCAATATACAAGGTAACCCCTCGTCGTTAAGTTTATTGACATCTGCTTGTGTTCGGCATGAAGCTATAACCTTAAACCCAGCATTTTGTAAGGCATGAGCACAGTAATAACCTATGCCGCTTGAACATCCGGTGATGAGTATATTTTTTTTCATATTGTGTCTTCTAAGATTATTTAGCCTAATTTTGTGTGATCAATATGTGATTAGCTGCATATTTTTGTTGAATCACCGCACATTGTAAGATGTTAACTAAAATATTGATATAATTGTGCTATCTACGCTTAAAGTTGAGAAATAAAAATGATTGCAAGCATGATTATGTTAACTGCAGGCTTGTCATTAAATGGACATTTACCACCATTAATACCATGGCAAGGACAAAGTGAACAATTGCTGCAAACCACAGGTCCTTTAACAACTGATTTTGAGTTGAGTGAAGGGGAGCGGTCTCCAAATTACCAGCAAACCGTAGCGTTTGTAGAGAGATTGGTTGCAGCAAATCCAACTCAATTCAGAGCACGTGACATTGGTTTTAGTCAATCAGGGCGAGCGATAAAGATGTTAGTAGCATCTGAGCAAAGTCAGTTTTCAGCTGCTATGTTAAAAAATAACAGTAAGCCTACTTTACTCATTCAAGCCGGTATTCATGCCGGTGAAATTGATGGTAAAGATGCCGCTTTTATGATGTTAAGAGACATTGCGTTAGGTAAACGTCGCGATTTACTGAGCAAAGTTAATATTCTATTTATACCTATTTTAAATGTTGATGGTCATGAGCGCAGCAGTCAATATAACCGAATTAACCAGCGTGGCCCCATTGAAATGGGGTTTCGAACTAATGCAAATAACTTAAATTTAAATCGAGATTTCACGAAACTTGATACACCTGAAGTGCGTGCCGTCTTGAAAGTTATCGAAGAATATCAACCAGACTTATACCTAGATGTACATGTGACAGATGGTGCTGATTATCAATATGATATTACTTATGGCTTTACACCTGAATTTGCTAGTGAGTCGCCCGCGATAGCGCAGGTACTTGAAACAAAAATAAAGCCTGTCATAGATACCACACTGGCAAAGCAAGGTCATATACCAGGGCCTTTAGTGTTTGCAATGGATAAGCGTGATTTTAAAAAAGGAATTGCAGGGTGGGTTGCATCACCTCGTTTTTCAAATGGTTGGGGGGATTTAGCCGCTGTGCCTACTATTTTGGTAGAAAATCACTCTTTGAAACCCTATAAGCAAAGAGTTTTGGGTACGTATATTTTTTATGATGGGTTGATCTCTGCGTTATCTAGACATTATGTTGAACTTGAAAAAGCAGTCATTAAAGAGCATAAGCACCTCCCGCAGCAGCTTGTTGTAAAAAGAAACTATGCAAAACAGCCCGATTTGATTAGCTTTAAAGGGGTTGCCTATAAACATTTTAAAAGTGCGATTTCTGGACAAACTGAAGCAAAATATTTGGGTAAGCTACAACAATATGATGCGCTCCCTATTTATTGGCAAAAAGAAGTGGCGGTTAAAGTCGATGTGCCTGATAAGTTTTATATTCCACCTGCATATCCAGGTATCGTAAAGAAACTGACAATTCAAGGAATAAAAGTAACGAAGCTTGATGAAACATACTCAAAGAGTGACACGTTAAAGCAGGCGAGAGTTACGAATTATACTTTTGCAAAACAGCCTTTTGAAGGGCGATTTAGAGTTGATGCAACCTTTAATTTTGATGTTAAAAATTCAGTAGATTTAACCGGGTGGTATGAGGTTGCAACTGCGCAAGCCAAGGGTGAACTTGCAACTCACCTATTGCATCCGCAGGCCCCTGATTCATTTTTTAGTTGGGGTGAGTTTAATACAATTTTTCAACGTACAGAGTATGTTGAAAATTATGCATTAGAACCTTTTGCCCGTTCTATGTTAAAAGAGAATCCAGCGATGGCGTTAGAGTTTGATCGTAAAATTCGCGAGGATAAGGAGTTTGCAAGCGATCCAGCAGCTCGTATGGATTGGTTATATGCACAAACTCCCTACTATGACCAAGCTTACTTAAAGTATCCAATTCTCATGTCATTTAAGGAGAAGTAAGGTGCATGTAATCACGGTTCCAGTTACACCTTTTATGCAAAATGCACGTTTTATTACCTGCAACAGTACTGGTAAAAGTGCAGTTGTTGACCCAGGTGGTGATACTGATAAATTGTTAACGATAATAAAGCAACAGCAGTTAGATATAGTATGTATTTTGTTAACGCATGGTCATTTAGACCATGTGGGTGCAGCAGATGAACTTAAAGCTATACTCGACGTTGACATTATTGGGCCTCACATCGATGAAAAGTTTTGGTTTGATGCGCTTCCAATGCAATCAAAAATGTTTGGCTTTGCAACAAAAAACACTTTTTACCCCGACCGCTGGGTCACTGCAGATGAGCAATTTAGCGTTGGAGAGCTAGAGTTAGAGGTTCGACACTGCCCAGGTCATACACCAGGGCATGTAGTGTTTTATCATAAGCCATCATCTCAAGTATTGGTGGGTGATGTCTTATTTAAAGGTTCGGTAGGGCGTACAGATTTCCCCAAAGGGGACGCAGCTCAGCTTAAGCAGTCTATACTTGAGCAGCTATTTACACTGCCAGGTGATACGCTGGTATTGTCAGGGCATGGTGAAAACACCACGATTGGTTATGAGAAACAGCACAACCCATTTATGAGTGGGCGATTTGGCTAACTAAAGGGGCGGACAAATTCGTTGTCTGCATGTATAATTTTTTCCACTGACTAAAATTTAAAGAAAAAACAATGTCATTAAATCAAGTTGATCGCCAAATATTGGCACTATTACAGCAAGACGCGAGTCTTTCCACTGCGGAAATTGCAGATAAAGTTGGACTCTCACAATCACCATGCTGGCGTCGTATCGCTAAATTAGAACAAGATGGATATATCAAAGGAAAAGTCGCTTTATTGGATGAAAAGCAACTTGGTTTTGATATGTTGGTTTATGCGCATGTTCGTTTATCAAATCATGGTCGTAACAATTTGGCAGAGTTTGAAAAGCTGATAATGAGTTACGATGAAGTAACAGAGTGCTACACCATGGCAGGCACAATGGACTTTATGTTACGTATTATCTCACGGGGTATTGAGGGGTATGAGTTGTTTGTTAGAGATAACTTGCTCAACCTTGAGTATGTTCAAGAGGTGCATTCAAATGTAACAATGACCTGTGTGAAAAGAACAACGGCACTTCCTTTATAAAAGACTTAAAGTGTAGATCGTCAAGCTATGAATTTTGTTCAGATTAAAGGCTTTCTACATACCCTAAGCATTTGTCATAAAGTCCTAATCAGCTTAGTCTATAATATTGACATCTAATTTGTTAAAGGCGCTGCATTTTGTTAAGATCCAGCGCTTTTCTGTATGTTGTAAAAATAACAAGAGGATGTGAATGTTTAATTTAATCAGCAAGGCGCCGAGCTCTGCTAAGAATGACATCTTATCTGGTTTAACTGTGGCGCTCGCCTTGGTTCCAGAAGCGGTTGCATTTGCGTTTGTTGCGCAAGTAGATCCTTTAGTCGGCTTATATGCTGCGTTTATTGTTGGTTTGATTACGTCAATTTTTGGCGGCCGTCCTGGCATGATCTCTGGTGCTACAGGTGCTTTAGCAGTGGTGATGGTGAGCTTAGTTGTTGAGCATGGTGTTGAATACCTGTTTGCAACGGTACTGCTGATGGGGATACTGCAGGTGATTGCTGGAGTATTTAAGCTTGGTAAGTTTATTCGAATGGTTCCCCACCCAGTAATGCTGGGCTTTGTTAACGGTCTGGCAATTGTTATCTTTTTAGCTCAACTTGGGCAATTTAAAGTTGCAGATAGCCAAGGTGAGTTACAATGGATGCAAGGCAGTCCAATGTATATTATGTTGGGCTTAGTTGCATTAACTATGTTTATCATTCAATTTTTACCGAAATTAACAACCGCTATTCCTTCATCTCTTGCTGCTATTTTAGTTGTAACGGGCTTGGTAATTGGTTTTGATCTAGATACACGCAGTGTATTAGATTACTTAAAAGATATGTCAGGCAACGTAGATGCAACTATTGCTGGTGGTTTCCCGCAGTTTCATATCCCAATGGTACCGTTTAACTGGGAAACATTTACGATCATTTTCCCATATGCTCTAGTATTAGCAGCAATAGGTTTGATTGAGTCATTGTTAACTTTAACTCTGATTGACGAAATAACAGAAACTCGAGGTAATAGTAACCGAGAATGTATCGGCCAAGGTGCAGCTAACATGACCTGTGGTGTGTTTGGCGCAATGGGTGGCTGTGCAATGATTGGTCAATCTATGATTAATATTAATTCAGGTGGCCGTAGTCGTTTATCAGGTATCACTGCAGCACTTTTATTACTGGGCTTTATTTTATTTGCAGCTGGCTTGATTGAAATGATCCCACTTGCAGCATTGGTTGGTGTTATGTTTATGGTTGTACTTGGTACGTTTGAGTGGTCAAGCTTTAGATTGATGAATCGTGTACCAAAAACGGATGCCTTTGTCATTGTACTCGTATCTGGGGTAACAGTGATCACTGACCTTGCAATTGCGGTATGTGTTGGTGTGATTGTTTCAGCACTTGTATTTGCATGGGAACATGCAAAACACATATACACTAGTAATTATATTGATGATGAAGGCTCAAAAGTGTATGAATTACATGGTCCATTATTCTTTGGCTCAGTGAAAAACTTTGCAGACTTGTTTGATGTAAATAGTGACCCTAGTGATGTTATTATTGAATTTAAACATAGCCGTGTGGCTGATCACAGTGCAATTGAAGCAATTGATAACCTTGCTGAGCGTTATACAAAAGCAGGTAAAAAGCTTCATTTACGTCATTTGAGTCAAGATTGCCGAGACTTACTAGAAAAAGCAAAAGACTTAGTAGAAGTAAATGTAATTGAAGACCCCAAATATAAAGTGGCTTCAGATAAACTAGCATAAACCCCATACGGTATAATATTAAAAAAGGCACTTCGGTGTCTTTTTTCATTTGCGCTGGAATGTAAAAAAACTAAGACCATTTACAGTGATCACATAACTCGCACTGAGATATAATCAAACTGTATAATGAGGAGTTGAATAAACTTTTGAAATGGCAAGCATTGGTCGATAATCGACAACGTTTTTTTTGGGTATTACAAATAGCTGGTTGGCTTGGTTATGCACTGGTTAATTATATTGGCTCAAAAGTATTTGAGATGCGTGATATCTACGTGTTTGTGATCGTGCTTAACGCGTATGCTGGTTGTTTGATGACAGTGCCTCTTAGGTATTTGTACCGCAAAATATGGAACGCTGCACCCTGGGTTTTAATTCTGGTCGTATTTGGCGCATCATACATTACTGGTACATTGTGGGCGGTTGTACAAAAATTTAATTTATGGGAAATATACCGCCATGGTTACCGACCAGAAGAGTGGTTTTATTATCTTCAGCAAGGGCTAGATTCTGTCTACATTATATTATGTTGGAGCGGACTATATTTTGGTGTTAAATATTACCAACTATTGCAAAGTGAGAGACAAAAAGCATTAAAAGCGAATACGATGGCACATGAAGCACAATTAAAAATGCTTCGTTATCAACTTAATCCGCACTTTCTTTTTAATACCTTGAACGCAATATCGACTTTAATACTGGTTGAAGAAAATAAAGATGCAAATCAAATGGTTGCTCGTTTGAGTGACTTTTTACGCTACACCTTAAATACAGATCCAATAAAAAAGGTCGCCTTAGAACAAGAGTTACATGCGCTGCAACTCTATCTAGAAATTGAGAAAGTTCGTTTTGATGAACGCTTATCGATTGATATAGATGTGAGTGAGGAAGCCAAGCAAGCGCTGGTCCCAAGTTTGATATTGCAGCCTATAATCGAGAATTCAATCAAATATGCCATTGCTCATTTGACAGAAGGCGGTAAGCTAGAAATAAAAGCGCAAGTTTTCGCCAATGAGTTATTACTGGAGGTTGGTGATAATGGCCCAGGCGCAGAAGTATATAATGGGCAGTTACAAAATGCTCAAGGTGTGGGTATAGCCAACACAATTGATAGGCTTAAAACGCTATATGAGAACAATTATTCATTTGTATTATCAGATAACAAACCGAGTGGTTTGAAAGTGAATATTCGCGTTCCATTTGAAAAGGCTAAGAAGTAATGAGCAAAATTAGAGCATTAATTGTTGATGATGAACCGTTGGCCAGAAAAGGCTTGGCCGTTCGTTTGAAATCATTTTCACAAATTGAAGTTGTAGAATTATGCGCAGGTGGACAGCAAGCAATTGATGTGTGTCAAACGCAAGATATAGATTTAGTTTTTTTAGATATTCAAATGCCAGGGATGAATGGGTTTGAAGTGGCAAGAGCACTGAGTGAGAGTGTAAAGCCATTACCAGCAATTGTATTTGTGACTGCTTTTGATCAGTACGCAGTACAAGCGTTTGAGATCCATGCATTGGATTACATTTTAAAACCCGTTGATGACAACAGACTAGAAAAGGCGGTGGAGAAAGTGCAAAGTTATTTAAAAACGCAACAAGACAATATTCATAAGAAAAAGCTAGCTAGCTTTGTAGCTGGAATTACAGGGAACAATTGCGAAGAAATTTTAAAAAAGTTGGCAACGGGCGATACCTTAGTAAATAAAAAGTACCCTGAGTCGCTAGCGGTAAAAGAGCAGGGCGAAATAATTCGTGTCGCAGCAGCCTCAATTCAGTGGGTTGACGCCGCGGGTGATTATATGTGTTTGCATTGTAGTGATGGACAAACTCATATATTGCGTAAAACCATGAAAGAGCTTGAGCAAGAACTAGACCCAGCATTATTTGTACGCGTTCACCGCTCAGCGATTGTTAATACTAAGCAGATTAGTAAATTAGTGACTCAAAGTAGTGGAGAGTATTTGCTTGTATTAGAAAATGGTCAAGAGCTTAAAGTGAGCCGCAGTTACCGTGATAAAGTAAAAGCAGCTCTGGCTAGCTAGAGTGCACTCCAGCTTGCTTGACGTGTTTTTAAACGGTCACAATTTTCATGGTGTTAGTAGCACCTACGGTTTCCATTGCGTCACCGTGTGTGAGGATCACTGTATCACCTTGCTTTAGAGAACCTGCTTCAACTAAGGTATTGAGCGCATCGCGAACCATGCTTTGCTCTGAGCATCTAGTTGAATCAAAATAGACAGGGTAGACACCACGATACAAAGCGCTTTGGCCAAGAGTACACTTGTGTCTAGAAAGCGAATAAATAGGTAAACCTGAGCTAATACGAGACATTAATTTAGCAGTTTTACCAGACTCGGTTAATGCTACAATTGCTTTAACACTGTCTAGGTGGTTGGCTGCATACATTGCTGATAATGCCAATGTTTCAGATGTATCAGAGAACATGCTATCTAAACGGTGCTTTGAAACGTGAATTTCAGGCTGAGATTCAGCGCCTAAGCACACTCGAGCCATCGTAGCGACAGTCTCTTCTGGATAGTCTCCTGCAGCAGTCTCGGCTGATAGCATCACGGCATCAGTACCATCTAGCACAGCATTTGCCACGTCCATGACTTCTGCGCGTGTTGGCATGGGGTTGTCAATCATTGATTCCATCATTTGTGTTGCAGTAACAACGGTACGGTTCAAAGAGCGTGCTCGTCTAATGATGAGCTTTTGTTTGCCTACTAATGCAGCATCACCAATCTCAACACCGAGGTCACCTCGTGCTACCATAACAGCATCTGACGCTAGTATAATGTCATCTACAGCTTCTTGTGTTGCCACTGCTTCCGCGCGTTCAATTTTGGCAAGTAACTGAGCTTTAGAGCCCGCTTGTTCAGCTAAAGAGCGTACATAACGCATATCATCACCACTGCGAGGAAATGAGACTGCAATGTAATCCACATCTATTTCTGCGGCTGTGATCAAGTCTTCTTTGTCTTTATCAGTAAATGCAGGAGCCGTTAAGCCTCCACCTAAACGATTGATACCTTTATTATTTGAAAGTACGCCTCCAACAGTGACGGTGGTATGCACAAGGTGCTCATCAACGCCGTCGACGACAAGTTGAATTAGTCCATCATTAAGCAGTAATAGGTCACCTTTGGTAACGTCTTGTGGGAGCTCTTTGTAATCGATACCAACCGACTCGACTGTACCTTCACCTTTTTCCATTTTTGCATCTAAGGTAAATTTAGCACCGATATCTAGTGTTATTTTACCTTCTTTAAATGTAGAGACACGAATCTTTGGACCTTGTAAGTCAGCTAAAATGGCGACATGTTTACCTAATCGTTGTGCTATTTCACGAACCGCTTGCGCACGGTCTTTATGATCTTGTGCAACACCATGGGAGAAGTTAAGTCTGACCACATTGGCGCCAGCTAAGATTATTTTTTCTAAATTATTATCTCTATCAGTTGCCGGTCCGAGTGTGGCGACTATTTTTGTGCGTCTAAGCATCAGGATCTCCTGTAAACCTATATCCATAGGGCTGTGTTATTTATACTTAATCTATTACAACATTATCGTTCACTAATAAATCTGTTTATAGATATATTTGCTATAAATTACTCTCTAGTTTGTAAAGAATTAACTCAAAAGACTGTTTAACGACTAGATTAAATTATATGATCTGTATTACGTCATTATGACACCGGTGTCAGCTGGGGTCAATCACTGATACCGTTACCAAAAAGTTTACTTATGGGCGCTTTTTGTACTTATTTTGGTAAGTATGTGCTATGCGTCATTATAGTAAATTAACAAGTGATCTTTGTTTTTAAAGTGGCATAAATTTACACCTATGCATTGAGCTGTTTCGCTGTGCTTAGCATCTGATAGCTGCTGGGGTATAATGGCTGAGAAATTCAAATACTCACAATATTGTAGTTACCGAGGAGGAAACTAAATGCAAGTCGCATTAGTTGGTTTGGGAGTGATGGGGAAAAACCTTGCACTGAACCTTATTGAAAAGGGGTTAACACTTGTTGCCTATGACACAAACCCTGACGCAGGCGCAGAGCTGATAAGCTGTGCTCAATCTTTGGGATTAGCCGAGCGTTTACACATAGTTTCAGATCTCGGTGATATGGTCAGACGCTTAGAGTCGCCTCGTTCTATCTTACTGTTAGTTCCCGCTGGTGAGCTAGTTGATAGGGTGTGTAGTGATTTAATTGAAGCGGGTGTTGCCAAAGAAGATATTATTGTTGATTGCGGCAACAGTAATTACAAAGATGGTATTGCACGAAAACTTAAATATCAGAATAAATTTGAGTTTGCCACAATGGGAATATCAGGAGGAGCAGAAGGAGCTCGTCATGGTCCAGCAATGATGGCAAGTGGTTCAGAAGGTGGCTGGGAGCGTGTCGAGCCATGGTTTGAAAAAGTTGCAGCAAGTTACAATGGCGACTCTTGTTTTGCTCGTGTGGGGCAATCTGCTAGCGGCCACTTCGTAAAAATGGTCCACAATGGTATTGAATATGCGTTAATGCAGCTTATTGCAGAAATGTATCAGCTGTTACGTCATGGCACAGGCCGCAGTCCTAAAGAAGTAGCTGCAATATTTGAGCAATGGTCAGAAGGTACTTTAAATAGTTATTTACTCTCTATTTCAAGCCATATCCTTAGTTTAGAAACAGAGCAAGCAGAGTCTTTAGTGGATTTAATTGATAACAAAGTTGGTGCTAAGGGAACGGGCCTTTGGACTGCACAAAATGCACTTGAATTAGGCATTGCAGTGCCGTCGTTAGTTGCGGCAGTACAGGCAAGGCATTTGACTAATACGATAGATACTCATGCTGCCAAAGAAATGACATATGCAGACAAAGGGATTATATCGATAGATGTTGACTTGGATGAGCTAAAAGATGCGTTCTATTTAGCAAGCTTATTGTGTTATCGACAAGGTCTTGCGTTGATAAAAGGCGCTTCACGCGCACATCAATGGAAAGTCGACTTGGCAAAAACATTACAGACTTGGCGAGCTGGTTGCATAATTCGTGCGGACTATCTAAATGATATTGCTCAAGGAGTTGAGTTTATTGATACGTTGACAAAGGAAGCATCAGCACTTCGTAAAGTTACAGGTATCGCGATTGCCAGTGGCCTGGCATTCCCAGTACTGGCTTCAACACAAACTTATATTGCAACGTTAAGCACACCAAGCAATGGACACTTAGTTCAAGCACAACGCGACTACTTTGGTGAACACGGGATTAAAACCCACAGTGGCGAAACATGCCATTTAACTGACTTGGTCGAGCTGGAGTCCAAAGTACGCTGATTGTATTCTCAGTGAGTAGCGAAAATAAACAGTCAGCTTAAAGCCGGCTGTTTATTTAACCTCAGGCTTGGATAAGAGGTTTAAAAAGAAAGCAGCGCAAAGAGTGAGCAAAATAGCTTTATTGGGTAAATTCGTTTATCCAAAGTTGGGATTAATTAGCGTGTGAGTTCCCCTCGCAAGTTGTCTTGCATCAAATGCCTGACGGTTTCTAACTCTAAATTTTGGCTAAATAGATAGTGGAGTTTTGCAATACAGGCTTCTAATGTCATATCAAACCCACTTAATACACCGCTATTGAGTAGTGCATTTCCGGTTGCATACCCACCCATATTGACTTGGCCTTTAATGCATTGTGTTAGGTTTATTATCACAACACCTTTATCACTTGCTGCTTTTAGCATTGCAAGGAAATCAGGTTGTTGTGGTGCGTTACCAACGCCAAAACTAAGTATGATAAGCGCTTTGATTGTGCTGGTAATTACACTATTTATGATGTCGTTGCTGATCCCAGGATATAAATATAAAACGCCAATTGGCTGATGAACAACCTGAGTCACTTGCAGTGCTTGTTCTACATACGGGCTCAGCTTACCTTCTTTTAGTTGAATATTTATTCCAGACAGCGCCAGTGGTTGTAAATTCGGTGATGCAAACGCGTCAAACCCATCTGAATGGGCTTTGGTAGCACGATTACCTCTAAACAATTTGTTATTAAAAAATAGGCTTACCTCAGCAATAGGGTAGTTGGCTGCTAAATACATAGCATTTAATAAGTTAACCTGACCATCAGAACGAAGTTGAGATAAAGGTATTTGTGAGCCTGTAACAATTACTGGTTTAGTTAGATTCTCAAACATAAATGACAGCGCTGAAGCGGTATAAGCCATAGTATCGGTGCCGTGTAATACAACAAAGCCATCATATTGCTCATATTTATCTTGAATATCATTAGCAATCATTTGCCAGTGAAGGGGAGACATATCGGAAGAATCTATTAACGGACAATATTCATGAATATCAAATAATGGCATTTCCTCACGGGTAAACTCAGCATTATTTTTTACCGTTTCGGTTAGATAGCCTTCTGCAGGGATATAACCACGACTCGATTGCTTCATACCGATAGTACCACCAGTATATGCGATGTATATTTTTTTTCTTTTCATAAAAAAGCCCAGAATATGTTCTGGGCTAAGTATATCAACTGCAGCATCACTTTGGCAGTTAGAAACTCACTTCACACACCAAGCACCGTACATAGGTGCCATTTGGGTCGTTAAATTGGTTTAAAATAGATAGGTTTTTCTCTACCTGTGAGGTGATTGGTGCAAGGTAGCCATTTGTTAATACACTAATAGGTGTAGTTAACTTTATATCAGACAAAGCAGATTGTACCATAGCGGATCCAAATACCTCGCGTATGAGTTGCTCTTTTTCAGATAACTCTTGCTGTATTGTTATCACATCATAAAAGTCTAGATTAGCAAGTTTAGCCGCAGCTTTTATGGCATCGGCTTTATAGCCAAGCTTGTCAATTAAGCCGAATTCTTTAGCTTGTGTTGCAGTCCACACACGCCCTTGAGCCACTTTGTCAACAGCCGCCTTATCAATACTTCTTTCCATTGCTACCATAGAAATAAACTTGTCGTATGAGTTTTCTACGCTCAATTGATAGATGTCAGCCAGTTGAGGGTCGATACCACGGGTTATGGAAATAGCATTAAGTTCAGTTGTTGACACACCATCAGAATAGATGCCAAGTTCTTTGAGTGAGTTCTCTAAAGTTAACAGCGCCCCAAAGACACCGATAGAGCCTGTAATAGTCGTTGGGGCAGCCCAAATTTCATTTGCAGAGGCCGCAATCCAATAACCACCTGATGCAGCAACCGAGCCCATGGAGGCAACAACAGGTTTACCTGCTGCTTTAATTGCAAGTACTTCATTGCGGATGGTTTCTGACGCAAACATGCTACCACCGCCAGAATCAATACGAAGCACTACAGCTTTTACTTTATCGTCAAGACGCGCTTTTTTTAGTAATGCTGCGGTTGAGTCCCCCCCAATTGTACCTGCTTTGCGCTTACCATCCTCAATAGCTCCGCGCGCGACGATAACTGCCACTTTTTCAGTCACTGGATTGTCAAACTGCACAGGCGGTTTGATCATTTCTAAATATTTATAAAAAGACACTTGCTTGAATGTTTTACCGCTGTCGTTCAAACCAACGAGTTCAATAAGTTCAGCTTGAAGTTGTTGGTCAGTTTTAAGTTCATCAACCCAACCATTAGCTAATGCGTATTGGGCAAAGTCGCCATGCACAGATTGTATTTTAGACTGATAGGCATCAAGTGTTTCGTCAAAATTGTCTAAGCCAAATTGACGAGCTTCGCTTACTTGAACTTTATATTGTTGCCAAAGTTCACCAAGCCATAAGCGATTAGCTTCTTTGGCTGCATCAGACATATCGTTACGAATAAGCGGTTCGATGGCTGACTTATATGTCCCAACGCGAAATATATGCTGGGTAACTTTCAGTTTATCCAGTGCGTCTTTAAAATACATGGGGTAAGATGCGAAACCTTTTATTTTTACTCCACCGTATGGGTGTAGTGAGATAGTATCAGCATGTGCCGCTAAGTAGTACTGCGTTTGATTATAGTAAGCACTATGCGCAATAACTTTTTTGCCAGCAGCTTTAAATTCATCAATAGCTTGAGCAATTACTTCAAGCTTATCTAAGTGCCCACCATATAAATTGCCGATATCCAAAAGTAAGACTTGAATGCTCTCATCTGTCGTTGCTCGGTTGATCACCTGTAAAACATCATCTAGTAATATTTCTTTTGGTTGGTCACCTGAATCACGCATATCTTGAAATGCAGCGTCTATAGGGTCTATGTATGTGAGCTCTTCTACTAAAAAGCCATTTAAATTGAGCTTTAACACACTATTGTCGGCAACGGTGATCTTTTCATCACTACTAAATAGCGCGACAAGTGCAGCAACAATTATCACGAAAAAAATCAAATTTAAAATTAAACGGCGTGAAAAATTCAGGCCATGCCATAAGGCTTTAAAAAATTTACTAATCAGATTCAAAATTAATCCTCATAAAAAAGAACTGCCTACCATATATATAATTATGATAACTCAGATTGTATTTGGGTGTTACCACAAAAACGTAACGAAGTATTTATACATTCCATTTTGGGTGGAAAATGCGCATAAAATCTATAAAGAAATTTAATTGATCAACTGGTCCATTATGTCAACAATTAATTTACTTTGAGGTGATGCTTGCTAATTTATAGAAAATTGTTAATGTTGCACAGGTTAGACCAGTTAGTTGGGGCAAATAATGTTAGAAAAACAATTAGAATTAAAACACACCGAGCTTAGAAACCGTTTGGTTATGGGCTCGATGCATACAGGCTTAGAAGAAGGTTGGCATAATCGTAAGCGATTAAGTGCATTTTATGAAGCACGTGCAAAAGGGGGAACTGGGTTACTTATAACAGGCGGTTATAGCCCAAACTTACGTGGTAAGTTAACGCCTATCTCATCTTCTTTTAATTCAATTTATGATGTAATTAAGCACAAAGCGTATACTCAGGCCGTGCATAAACACGGCGCTAAAATTTGCCTGCAACTGTTGCATGCTGGCCGATACGCTTATCATCCATTTAATGTAGCACCAAGTGCAATCAAAGCACCAATCAATCCATATAAACCTAAAGCAATGTCTGTAGGGATGATTAAAAGTACCATTAAAGACTTTGCTCATTCAGCTAAGCTGGCCCAAAAAGCAGGATATGATGGCGTAGAAATCATGGGCTCAGAAGGATATTTGATTAATGAGTTTATGGCAAATCATACTAATAAACGTACTGATGAATATGGTGGTACTTTAGAAAATCGTATGCGTTTAGCTGTTGAGACTGTTAAGGCGGTGCGTGCGGTTGTTTCAGATAAGTTTTTGATTATTTTTAGGCTATCTGTCATGGATTTGATCCCTAATGGCTCGACGGCTAAGGAAGTGACACAACAAGCAAAAGCACTGGTAGCTGCGGGCGTTGATATCTTAAACACAGGTATTGGTTGGCATGAGGCGAGAGTGCCGACGATTGCCAGCATGGTTCCTCCTGGTGCTTTTAAGGAAGCATCTAAACGCCTCAAAGATGTTGTTGATGTGCCAGTTATTGCTGTAAACCGTATCAATACACCTGATATTGCAAATGATATTTTGCACAACCAAGAAGCAGACTTAATCTCGATGGCACGCCCGTTATTAGCCGATCCTGACTTTTTTAATAAATATGCCACCAATCATAGTGAACAAATAAATGTCTGTATTGGCTGCAACCAAGGTTGCTTAGATCATGTTTTTAAGGGTAAAAGAGCAACTTGTTTGGTTAATCCACAAGCAGGTTTTGAGCTTGATTACCCACTTGAAAAAACAGCTAAGAAAAAACGCGTTCTAGTTGTTGGAGCCGGTCCTGCAGGGTTGTCTGCAAGTTATTACCTTGCGGATAAAGGGCATGAAGTTAAATTAATAGATAAAAATAGTCACCCTGGTGGTCAGTTTAATTTGGCAATGCAAATACCTGGCAAAGAAGATTTTAAAAAGACGCTGGCTTATTATTTGTCTGAATTAAAACGTTTAAATGTAGATATTGAACTGAATACAGCATATGAAGACACGATGTCACAGCAGTATGACGATGTTGTGTTTTCGACAGGTGTGAGCCCTAGAATGTCTAACATTGAATGCAGCGATGGTCGACGCGTATTTGCATACGATGAAGTGATCCGCAAGGAAGTTGAGCTAGGTAATAAAATCGCTATTTTAGGTGCTGGTGGTATAGGCTTCGATATGGTCGCTTTTTTGGCTGAAAAGCCTGAGCAGTCAATCGAAGAGTTTAAACACCACTGGGGAATAGAGTGCGATGCTAACCCGATTAAAGACCCTCGAAAACTCTACATGCTCAAACGTAGCCCCGGTCGTTTTGGTAGTGATTTGGGTAAAACAACAGGCTGGATCCATCGCCAAGTTGCCAAGCAACATGATGTTGAGCAACTTTCAGAGTGTGAATATATCGCTTTTTCAGATAAAGGTTTGCTTATCAAGCAAGCTGGTCAGGAGAAATGGTTAGATGTAGACACTGTCATCGCGTGTATTGGCCAGGTATCCAATGATCAGCTGTTTGACAAAGAGAGTTTGCCTAGTCATCACCATGTAATTGGCGGTGCGAAACTAGCCAGTGCAATCGATGCCAAACGTGCTATTTACGAAGCATTACAAGCTGCGCGATTGATTTAACACTAAGTTTTGCAATTAAGTTTGCAATGAATAAAACAATAGAGCGGTCTAGACTAGTAATTGATATTATTTTTGATTTATAGAAAAGGCCGTTCATGCTTTGTACACTTTATAAAACTTATAGCTCGATAGTTTCCAAAATGCGCTTTTTAGATGGCGCACCAGCATTAATTTTGAGGTTGATTGTTGCACCAGTAATGATCATTGCCGGCTACAACAAACTCAATATTGCCAATAGTGATGTCAGCTTTCCTAGTAGTCTACTAGCAGATGAAAATGTCGTTGCTTGGTTTGGTAATGAACAGTGGGGGTTAGGGCTACCATTTCCTGATTTATTGGCCTTTTTAGCTGGTTGGAGTGAGTTTTTAGGTGGTTGGTTACTGCTAATTGGGTTTCTTACTCGTCTTGTATCAATTCCTTTATTATTTACCATGTTTATTGCAGCAACGACGGTGCATTGGGACAACGGTTGGTTTTCGGTTGCACCTAGCAATCCGCAAACGAGTGCTGCACAGGTGTTTGATTGGTTTGGAGTTCCTGCAGCACAGCAAAGTTTAGAAAATAGCGAACAAGTAGCACTGCGCCTAGATAGAATTAAGGCTTTAGTCGATACTCACGGCTATCCTGACTATTTATATGAAAAAGGCAGTGTGGTTATTTTAAATAACGGTATTGAATTTGCCGCGATATATTTTGCTATGTTATTAAGCCTATTGTTTACAGGAGGGGGGCGATTTGTCAGCGTTGATCATTGGCTAAAGCGCTATTTAAATAAACACAGGGTTGAAAGTTAAAGAAAAAACACATCTACAATAGATGATAAGCGTTTACGATGGTATTCTCATTCACAATTGAAATAATGAATGAAAGGTATATACACATGGATGCCATCGAATTACTCACTACACGTCAATCAGACAGTAACTTATCTTTTCCTGGTCCGTCAACGGAGCAGCTAGAAGTAATAAAAAAAGCAGCCCTTAAAGTGCCTGATCATGGTGGCTTAACCCCGTGGCAGTTTATTGTTGTGGATGAGCTGGCTCGTGATAAGCTCGGCGAAATATACCACCAAGCAGCTGTGGAAGAGCAGCAAGGTGAACGCACGATCAGCCGTGCTAAGTCGTTACCACAGCGGGCACCGATGATCATTATTGCTATATCGCCTTATAAAGAGCATCCAAAAGTTCCCCGTATTGAGCAAATACAAAGTGCAGCATGTAGTGTCCTTGCCATGCAGCAAGCGGCATTTGCGCAACGCTTATCAGGTGTTTGGCGAACAGGCTATTATGCGCAAAGCCCTAAGGTTAAATCTTTACTAGGTTTAAATGAGCAAGATGAAATTATTGGTTATCTTTACTTAGGTACTCCAACTGTTGATTGTACAAAACCTGTACGCCATAAACCTGAAACATTTTTCAAAGAGCTATAAGAGGGCGCTGTTATGTCACTACATGTTATTGATCATCCATTGTTACAACATAAATTAGCATTACTACGAGAATATGGAATTAGTACAAAAAGCTTCCGTGAGTTAGTTAGTGAAATTGGTACGTTACTTACTTATGAAGCGACTAAAGACTTGCCATTACAAGCCAGTGTTATAAAAGGCTGGGAGGGCAGCAATATTGAAGTCAATAAATTGCAAGGTAAAAAAATAACCGTTGTACCAATTTTACGCGCTGGATTAGGCATGATGGATGGCGTGATGGAGCTAATACCGTCTGCAAAAGTGAGTGTAGTGGGACTACAAAGAAATGAAGAGACGCTAGAGCCAGTATCATATTTTGAAAAGTTAGTTGGTAAAATTGAGCAACGCTTAAGTTTGGTAATAGATCCAATGCTAGCCACTGGAGGCTCAATGATTGCCACCATTGACATGCTAAAAAGCGCGGGTTGCACCCATATTAAAGCAATTGTGTTAGTCGCGGCACCTGAGGGAGTTAAAGCGACTTTAGATGCGCATCCTGACATTGAAATTTATACTGCTTCACTGGATAGTCATCTTAACGAGCACGGCTACATTGTGCCTGGTTTAGGAGACGCGGGTGATAAAATATTTGGCACTGTTTAGCGCATGTGACCTTTTAGGTATGAAGCCTTTATCGCTATAGTGTTGTTTAAATTCGACCTCAACCGTTGCCAATTAATGAGTTTTGCAAGTTTCATTCACTCAAGACTCGATGGAAAAATATCAACGAGTTCAATTTCATATCATCATTTTTGTGGTGTGTGAGGGGCGATTTTGGTTTCATTTTTATACTAAAATTGTAATGTTTTGGCTGCGTGATTCAGAAAAGTTACAATTTCAGGGTAGTAAGGTCGTTTAAATCTTCAAACAATTAAGTTGGTTTCAGGATGGACTAATTATCACCTAATTTCATCACGCTACTTTGTTACCCATTCTTTTAACTTGTCTTGTATTTGCTTTGCGGAAATAGGTTTAGTAATGTAATCATCCATTCCTGCATCAAGGCATCTTTGTCTATCGCCTTGCATAGCATTAGCGGTCATAGCTATAATTGGTAGAGATTTATTTCTCTGTCCAGCCTGCCCATCGCGAATATTACGAGTCGCTTGATAACCATCCATGATTGGCATTTGGCAATCCATTAGTACCGCATGAAATGGTTTTGTGTCTGCAGATTTACCAATTAATTCGATTGCTTGCAATCCATTCTCTGCAACTTTAACCTCGACGCCTATATTATTGAGCACTTTTAACGCCACCAGTTGATTAATTTTATTGTCTTCTACAAGTAGCACATTGATATCGTTGGCCCAATCTGCACTGAGGGTATTCAATGTTGATTTTTTACTATCATTGCTTATTAACTGATGTTGTTTAAGTAAAGCTTTTAAATTTGGGCAGGCAGCCGCTAAAGCGTTCAATAAAGCGAGTTGAGTTATCGGTTTGCAAAGGTAGGATGCAATATTTAATGGCACTGCTTTACCTTGTGTATAGTATTCTTCAACTTGAGTCATTACTATTAACTTAGTTTTACTTAACGGATTATTCACTTTAAGCTCTTGCGCAAAGCTGTCATTCTCTAACGCGATTAAGTGCCTATCAAGCAAAACAATATCAAAAGGTGTTGAGCTTGATATTTTACGCTCTTTAAGTATTTGAGATGCAGCCTTAGAGGTAATTGCTTCAGTGACTGAAACACCCCACAGCTTAAGTTGTTTTCGTAGCGCATGTCGACTTGATTGATTGGCGTCGATGATGAGCACTTCTAGTCTGAGGTTTTCTATATTATATGGCTTTTTAGGTTCTGAAATTTTGACGACACATGTCACAGTAAAACAACTACCCACACCTACTTCACTTGACACCGTTACATCGCCATTGAGTAACTGACATAAACGTTTAGTGATGCTAAGCCCTAAACCTGTACCACCATACTTGCGTGTTGTTGAAGCATCTACTTGGCTAAAGGTATCAAACAAAGTACCTAGCTTATTATCGGGGATACCGATACCTGTATCGAAAACTTGACAACTCAAAAGGTACTGCTCAGTATCATTCATTGGTTTAAGCTTTGCGACAATGACGATTTCGCCTTGTTCAGTAAATTTGACGGCATTGCTTAATAAGTTACTCAGAATTTGCCTGATCCTATTAGGGTCTGAACGTATTATGGGCGTATTAATATCCGCCAAATCAAGTACTATTTCAACGCCTTTACTTTGCGCTATTAATGCCATTGACTCTGCAAGTAGTTCCACAAGCTCTCTAAAATCAAAATCGATATACTCAATTTCAAGTTTATCTGCTTCTATTTTTGAAAAGTCTAAAATATCGTTGATCAGCGTTAGGAGTGAGCTGGCACTGGTACTAGCCACATTGACGGCATGAGCTTGTTCGGCGCTAAGTTGGCCTGCTTTGAGTAGTTCTAGCATACCGATTACGCCATTCATTGGGGTGCGGATCTCATGGCTCATATTTGCTAAAAAGTCAGATTTAAGCTGAGTTGCTTCTTCAGCTTTTTCCAGCGCTGCGGCTAAGTCTTCTGCTTGAGCTTCCAGTGAAGCTGTTTTTTGTGACACTTGTTGCTCGAGTTGGGAAACAAATTGTTTTTGCCTTGTTATTTCTAACCGTTGTAATCGAGTTCTGAGGTAAATCACAGTCGCAATGATAGATGTAAAAGCTAAAATATATAAGCAGTATGCCCACCAAGTTTGCCAAAATGGAGGAGCAACATGTAAATTTACGGAAAGTATGTTTTTTGACCATTCACCGTTGCTATTTGTTGCTTTAACTAAAAATCGATATGAGCCACCATCTAAATTTGTAAATGTTGCTACATTACGATTCTCAATCTCTATCCAGTGCTCATCATAGCCCTCTAGTTTATATGCATATTGATTCTTTTGAGGGGAGATGAAATCCAATACAGAAAACTCTAATGAAAATACATAGTCTAAGTAAGAAATTTGAATATCAGTAACGTAAGAGTAGGGCACATCAAGTTTAACTGGTTGGCCCAGAATATTGAAACCAGTTAGGACAATATTTGGGTCGGCTTGGTTGGAGCTTAAAGAGTGAGTACTGAAATATTCAATGCCCCTTTGGCTGCTTGTGAATAATATATTGTCGCTGCCCTTAACTAAACTACCAGAATAATAATTTAGGCCGAGTAAACCATCTTGACTATCAAAGTTTTTAATTTTCCTTTGGTGGGTGAAAATTTAGATATTCCTTTATTTGTTGTTAACCACAACTCTCCTTCGTTGTCATCGGAAACCGCGCGAATAAGGTTGGTGGGCAAGCCATTTTGTTTGCTGATATGTTTAAAGCTTTGTGTTTCAGGTTGATATAAATTGAGCCCTTTTTGTGTTGCAATCCAAATTTTACCATCTTTAGATTGATGAATATCTTGCACGATATTGCCTAACAAGCTGTCTTGTTTATATCGATTACTTTTCAATGCTAAAAAAGATTTTGTATGCGCTTGCCACAGGTTTATCCCATCACCAGTACCGACCCATATATTTTCATTTTTATCTTTAAATATTTCAAGGACTTCTGGGTGTGATAGTCCATAAGAGGCCCCTAAATGCTGGAACGAGTTTTGTAATGGGTCATAAATATAAACGCCATTTTTATAAGTACCTATCCAAAGCTTTCCATGCTTGTCTGCATTTAGTGCTCTGATCTCTCTAAACTCTTTGAGATTAGGATTCGTAGTTGGGTAAGTAATTATCTTTGCGTGATTAGTATCAAGGTTAAATTTGGCAAGTCCTTCGTCTTGGCCAACCCACAAAACGTTATCATTAGTTAAAAACAGCACCGGCCGCTCTAACAATCGGTTATTATCAAAGCCATTTTCTTCGGAAAAAATAGCCCCAGATAGCTTAATTAGGTTTTGTGTGGATACGAGCCATTTGAATATTTCTGACTTAGAGTTCGCAATTAATAAGTTTCCGTCTTTGTCGGATAAAATACCATTGGGTGCACTTAATTCAGGATGTTGGAGTGATTTAAATTTTCTATGACGTACAAGTTTATATATACCTTGTACTTCATTTGTTATCCACAGTGTACGAGCATTATCTTCAAAAATAATTCGTAATCCGTTATTGTGCTCTAGGTCAAGTTGTTTCAATTCTTGATTCGTGCTTGAGAGTCTAAAAACACCGTTACTTGTAACAAACCAAATAAAGCCATCTTGATCTTCTATCATCGAGTTAACTTGGCCTAAGTTTTCATTCTTAACTATGCCAATTGGACTGAACTCTTGTGTTTGTGGGTCAAAAAGAAAGGGGCCCTGTTGAGTGCCTATGTAAATTTTTCCATCACGGCTTTTTAAAATATGACGAATTTCGTTGGCACCTGTAGGGGTTTTGTTAGTTGGTTCTGGAAAGAAGTAAGTGAATGCGTTTGTTTTCTTATTGTATAAATTCAGACCATAACTGGTAGCCACCCAAAGTGAGTTTCGGTCGTGACTCTCTATGTCCCAGACGCGGTTGTGAGAAAGTCCAGGTATGTCAGTATTACCTTTTTTGATATGCGCAAATTGATTGTTGTTCAAAAAGCGATTTAATCCTTGGTCATATGAGCCTAACCAAATTATGCCTTCTTTGTCGTGATGCAGAGATTGAATACGGTTCGCTGAAATTGAACTAGGCCGTTTTGGGTCATTGATAAAGTTTTCAAATTGGCCTGTTTGTGGATTGTAACGGTTGGCCCCACCACCCCAAGTTCCAATCCAAATATTACCATAATGGTCTAAGAGGAGATTGCCTGCATCATTATGGGATAGGCCATTATTGCTCATACTATCAAATTCAAATAATGTGACTTTACGGCCATCAAAACGCATGACACCATTTTCAGCAGTGCCAAACCAAATTAACCCTTGTTGATCTTGAATGATGGAGTATATTTCTGAAGAAACGAAACCGTCTTCAGCAGTCAGTTTTTTAACTGAGTACTCGTTCGCCAGTAAGGGTATTTGACCAAAAATGTAACTTGGAAATAAAGTAACCAATAGTAAAAATGCAACAACTAAAAATCTATTCATAAATTATTTTTAAGTCTATTGTGAATTGGAACGTTTATAGTCAGTATTATTAGCCTAGTTTATGTCTGCGATGATTTCTATTTCTAAGATTTTCAACATGCTTAAGTTTATAGCGTGTTTTCCATTAGTCAGGTTGAATGTGTGTCATTTATCAAACCTGACTGTTGAATTAATCGTTAAATAAGGAAACTAAACTTTGAATTGTTCTAGCATGTTTTCTTGTTCGGCAATTTTTTCCACTTGACTTTTCATTGTATGATCAACCGTTTTCGCCTCATTAAACACCATGTCTGAGATGTTGCGGATCTCCATTGCATTATTATTGACTTCACTGACTACTTGCCTTTGTTCATTGAGCATATCAGCAATTTGCAAATTAAGTTGCACGATATGCTCAATAGCGGCACGAATAGCTTGTAGAGAGTCGCTAGTTTCATCTGCTTTACCTACAGTTTTTTCAACCAGACTCTGACTTTGTTTCATTACTTGTACCGCGTTCACGGCACCTGCTTGTAATTGGTCAATCATAGTTTTAATTTCAGTCGTTGCTTCTTGTGTACGTTGTGCGAGCGTTCGTACTTCATCTGCAACTACTGCAAAACCTCGACCAGACTCACCGGCACGAGCAGCTTCAATAGCGGCATTTAACGCAAGGAGGTTGGTTTGTTCTGCTATGCCATTAATAACAGAAAGTATTTGCTCTATTCCGCTGGTGGATACTTCCAAAGCATTTACTACTTCAACTGCGGTAGAAATTTGTTCAGATAGATGTGCGATTGTATCAGTGGTTTGCGTGACGATTTTCTGACCTTCGACGGCTGCGCTATCTGTATTTTGGATTGCTTCAGCGGCCTCTTGCGCTGAGTTAGCGACGCGTTGTTCTGTCTCTGACATATGCTCTGTTGCTGTAGCCAAAGAAGTTAAAGACTCTAATTGCCTTGAAATAGCGTTACTAGATTGGTTAGCACCAGAGGACGTTTGTTTGGCATCTTCAAGAATTTCGTGGCCGAGGACTTGAATATCAGCGATCAACTGTTGTAAGCGCGCGGCGAACAGGTTGAAGTTTTCTGCCAATGAAGCAAACTCAGGGTCGCTATTAGTATTGAGTCTTACAGTTAAATCCGCATTGCCTTTGGCAATATTGGCCATGGCATCATTAATTTCTGAAAGTGGTTTAAGTAATAAATTGATCACAAAAGACAGGACAACAACGCTAATAAAGACGAACAATGCAGTAAATGTGATAGAGTCTTGTGTCACTTCAGATACAGCAGCAAACACTTTCTTTTTTTCCAGCGCAATACCAACCAGCCAATCAAAACCATCAACTTTTTGAAAATCAATTAAGTACTCGGTATTATCGAGTGTAATGTATTGTAAATCTTGGCTAAATGCCGTATCACCCAAAAACTTGCTGGCTTCATCTCCATTTAAACTAACATCAGGGTGCGAGATAATAGTTCCGTCTGTGCTGACCATAAATGCGAAACCAGCATCAAATAAATTAAATGAATTTATCATATCACCAAGCTTGGCCAAGCTAACGTCATAAAAGATTGCGCCGTGAAAGCGACCTTGTTTGTTTACGGGTGTACCCACTGACACTACTATTTCTTTACTAACTGAGTCGGCATATGGGGCTGTGACGATTAACTTGCCTGCATTTTTAGCGTCGGTGTACCAAGGCCGCTTTCGAGGGTCCCATGTGGGGCCTGGGTTCCAATTTGGATCACTTGCTATATATTTGCCATTACTCTCTTGGCCATATCCAATTAATAAGAATTGTTCAGTGAGTTTCGGCTGAGACAAAATAGGGTAGGCGCTTTGCAAGGAGTCAGTTTCTGAAATGAGTGAAGTTGCTAATGATGCTAAGTCCATACTACCTTGCATTTGCGCAGTAACTGTATTACTAATCCCCTGAATTATTTCGTTGACACTTTGACTGACTTGAAGTTCTAGATTTTGCTTAATAGAAAAGTATTGTTTAATAGATAAAACGCTAAGCGCAACAAACAAGACCAACGAGGATACAATAACAATTTTGTGTTTGAACTTCACAGCACATCTCCAACACCCGACATCATATAAATGTAAAACATTAACAAAAACTTGCAATGTTAGTTTTGCTTTAATGTACCAGATATCGCAAAACTTTAAACAGTTAGATTAAATTGCATCACATATTTATGTAACAAGCTTGTTACCTATCAATGGTTGATTTAGTAATGACCAATTTGTTTGGTATAGGAAATGTCTTGAGAATTGACTTTGCCTTATTGATTAGTTTTTTAAATAGCACTAATGACTGATTTAATTGGTTGTCTGGTACGCTTTTACGGTTATATTTTCGTTGTAATTAAGTGACTGAGTACTTAAAAAAGCAGAACAGTTTTTTTGTGACTTTTAGTGAGGTTGCTCTATTTTTGACTCAGTGACAGTGATTTATTTTATGGTAGCACTTTATCGAGTGAGTGATAGAGCGGCGTTATGATTAAAATTTCAGGCCTACATGCTATGTAAAGTAGTGTAAAAGCATTTGTTTTTGAACAGGTTGCTCAGCTATAAAGCTACCTAGTGGCAGATCTAAACTACCGCATTTAAACGTATTATATTTTTAAGCATCATCATTTAGGGAAGCACATGCAGTCACGCTCATTAATATTAGCCCTTTTACTTAGCGCCATAGCAACAGCAGTACAGGGTCAAGATAAGCGTCCAGCTACTGTTGTTATCACAGCCCCTGTGCAGTTTGCTGCAACACAGCAACAAATAACTGCTGTAGGTACATCAGAAGCAAAGCGCTCAGTTACTTTATTTCCAACGGTTGCAGATAGAGTGACACAAGTATCTTTTAAAAGTGGAGACAAAGTAGCCAAAGGCGATACCCTATTTCAGCTTGACGATCGAAAAGAGCAAGCTCAAGCATTACAAACAAAAATTCAATTAGGAAACGCGCAACGAGCACTAACACGCTTACAAGATAGCATCAAAAATGGTGCCACAACACAAAGCGCTCTTGATGACGCTAAAACACAGGTTGCCTTGGCTGAAGTTGCATTAATTCAAGCACAAAATGATATTGAAGATCACCGAGTTGTTGCGCCTTTTTCAGGTGTTGTTGGAATTAGTGATATTGAAGTCGGTGACTGGGTAACAAATCAAACACAGTTAGTTTCTTTAGATGATAGGTCCATACTTTATATCGATTTTAAAGCGCCTGAACTTGCACTTGAAATGCTCAAAGATAGTACGCAAGTACAAGTATCACCTTGGCAAGAAAATCAAAATCAATTGCAAGCCACTATTAGTCAGATTGACTCAAGGGTGAACGCGAATACGCGTACTATTCGAATACGAGCTGAACTAAATAATGAGCAAGATATATACCTACCAGGCATGAGCTTTAAAGTTGTACTAAATAACTTAGGGCAACGCTATGCTGCTATTCCTGAAGCAGCATTGATGTGGGGCCCAATAGGGCCTTATATTTGGGTTGAGAAACAAGGGGTTGCGAAACGTGTTAATGTGCAAGTGATTCAGCGTCAAAACAACCAAGTGCTGGTGGATGGTGATATACAACATCAACAAATGCTGGTTGTAGAGGGTGTGCAACGCCTGCGTGAAGGCCAAGAAGTTAGTCCGCAATTAGCGAAGGTAAACTAATGTCTAATAAACATTTATCAAGTAGCAACTTATCTGACTTACCCTCACTTGCTATACGCAGACCAGTGCTTATTGTAGTACTGAATTTATTGATTATTATCGCAGGTGTGGCAGCTCTTGGTGGCGTTGAAGTAAGAGAACTCCCTGATGTTGACAGGCCACGCTTAACTATTAGTGCTTCCTTTCCTGGCGGTTCACCAGAAACAATCGATACGGAAGTTACAAGCAAGCTCGAAGGAGCTGCGGCGAGAGTATCAGGTGTGCAGTCTATTCGTGCTCAAAGCGAGGAAAACTCTAGCCGCATTGTGGTCGAGTTTAGACCTGGTACCAATATTGAATATGCTGCGAACGAAACCCGAGAAGCTGTGAGTCGTGTGCAACGTGAGTTACCTCAAGAGGTAGAGCGGGTGTCGATAATTAAAGCGGACAATGATGCACAAGCTGTGGTGAGCCTTACGGTCAGTAGTGACACTTTAGATATGGAATCACTCACAGCGCGGGTCGAGCGAGATTTAGCGCCGCAATTTTTGACAATCCCTGGTGTGGCAGATGTTAGGCTCAATGGCGATAGAGAGCGAGTGTTGCGGGTTGCGCTTGAACCTTTGAAACTCACAAGCTACGGCTTATCAGTGGCACAAGTTGCCAAAGTATTGGAACAAGCCCCTTTTGATGTGCCAGCAGGGAGTTTGAAGTCTGAAGATCAACAGCTTATTGTCAGAGCGGATGCTACTTCTATTACCGCTGAACAAGTTAGTGCGATGATTGTTGAAGGAAGTACGCGCATAGGCGATGTGGCGTCGGTTTACTTTGGCCCAGCAGACTCACGTAATATGGTACGGTTAGACGGGCAGCCGGTAATTGGGTTAGAAGTGATCCGACAAGCACGCTCAAATACTATCGAAATTTCAGATGAAGTATTAAAGTTAGTTGCACGCCAAGCATTGCGGTTTCCAGAGTTGAACATCAGTATCACCCAAGATGACGCACAGTTTATTCGAGGTTCGGTGGATGAAGTGTTGCAATCTTTGCTTATCACAATCTTACTCGTGGTCATTACATTATGGGTGTTTATTGGTTCATGGCGGGCGACAATTGTACCCGCAATAGCTATTCCGATGTCGTTAATGGGCTCGGTCGCTATTATTTGGTTACTTGGTTTTTCCATTAATATATTAACGTTACTTGCCTTGGTTTTAGCGACAGGGCTAATTGTGGATGATGCCATTGTTGTTAGCGAAAATATCCAACGACGCAAAGCACAAGGCTTAGCCAGTCGAGCCGCTGCGGTGCTAGGAACAAGAGAAGTGTTTTTTGCCGTAGTTGCCACCACAGCTGTGTTAGTTGCGGTATTTGTTCCCATCGCATTTTTGCCATCAACAGCGGGTCGATTATTTCGAGAGTTTGGGGGCGTACTCGCTGGTGCTGTGATCATCTCATCATTCGTCGCGCTATCATTGGTACCAGCACTAACGTCTCGTTTGCCTAAAAAAGTCAAGTCTGGAACGCATTTATTCAGTACTTTTGGTAACAAATGCGTTGATTGTTATGGTGTGATGATTAGCTGGGTTTTGAAGCATGCATGGTTGACTCTGTTTATATGCGCTATTTTGGCCACCGCATCAGGTGTTTTGTATACGCAAATAAAAAGTGAGTTATTACCGCAAGAGGATAGAGGCAGTATTCGCATCTTCGCTCGGGGCCCTGATGGTGTAGGGCTGAACTTTATGGACCGACAAGCAAAAGCTATGGAAGACGTGCTACTACCTTATGTAGAGCAACAGCAGATAGACTCCATTTATACGGTTGTAGGCCAGTGGGATCCAAATATTGTATTTATTACTGTACCACTAAAAGACTGGTCTGAACGGGCACTATCTCAACAGCAGATTATTAATCAGATACGTGGACCTTTGGGGCAAGTTCCAGGTGCTCCAGCGAGAGCGTTTGGTTCAAACAGTTTGAACCTAAGAGGGCAAGGAGGCGGTATAGAGCTGGCATTGCTGGGCGATAATTATTTAAATATATTTAAGGCGGCTCAGTTGTTTAGTGCCGAGCTTGAAAAGGTTTATCCGCAATTTGGTAAAGCCAATATTTCTTATCAGCCTTCGCAACCACAATTGCGAGTTAACATAGACCGTCGAGGAGCAGAAGATTTAGGTGTACAGTTGAGCGACATTGCTACCACATTAAGGGTGGCAATTAATGGCGATGATATTGCGGATCTAAATGTGGGCGATCAATCTATCCCCATTATTCTACAAGCACAGAATTATATGATCCAAACTCCATCTGATTTAGCAAACTTGTATGTTAAAAGCGATACTGGTGCGCTAGTGCCATTGTCAAGTATTGCCAGCTTAGCAGAGGAGGGTGTTGCTGCTGAGCTAGAGCGCTATGCACAGCGGCGGGCAATTGAATTAGATTTAGAGCTGCCAGTAGGCATGGCGATGAGTGAAGCGGTTGAAATAATTAGAGGTGTTGCTCATGAAAAGCTACCACAAGGTATTGATCTAGCTTTTAAAGGCGAAGCGCTCACTTATCAAGAAACGGCTTATGAAGTTTTGTTAACTTATGTGCTTGCATTTGTCATTGTGCTGCTTGTATTAGCTGCTCAGTTTGAAAGTATCAATAGCGCGGTCGTTGTGATGCTTACTGTACCATTTGGTATAGCGGCTGCAATTTTAGCGTTAAAGCTATCTGGCACGAGCTTAAATATTTACTCGCAGATTGGCTTGGTAATGTTGATTGGACTGTTGGCTAAGAATGCAATTTTATTGGTAGAATTTGCAGATCAGTTACGAGATCGGGGCAGTGATGTTGAGTCGGCTATTTTACAAGCTGCTATAGTGCGTTTTCGTCCAATCGCTATGACATTATTCTCGACTTTACTGGGTGCGTTACCTCTTATTTTATCCACGGGCGCTGGCGCTGAGGCGCGTAACGCAATTGGTTGGGTTGTATTTGGAGGGTTAGGAATCTCAGTGCTTTATACTTTATTCTTAACACCCGTTATTTATTTGGGTTTGGCGCGTTTTACCAAGCCCAGAGCCGATGAAACGACACGTCTTGAAGCTGAGTTAGCAAGGGCCCCAAGT